>DTUW01000052.1 GCA_012963895.1 Campylobacterales bacterium
TAGGGGGTCTTCGCCGGAGAATCAGAAGGAGGGAAATAGAAGCAGAAGAAACGATATAGTTTCACAAGTTCCAAAAATAGAGGAGGAAAACCTAACAGAAGAGAGAGAGGCGAATCTCTCAAAAATAGCTATTCCAACACAAGAGGAGTTGAAGGAGAGAAAAGAGATGGAAGAGATGAAAATATTTGATATGTTGAATAGGTTGAGAGGTGGAACAAAAGTGTATGCTATTCCAACAACAAACCAACCGCAGGAGATAGAAGATGTTAAACCTTGGTAGATATATATCTCTGTTTCTATTTTTTACCTATCTACTTCTATCCAAAGTAGTGGCTACACTAGATAGAGATACTATTACTAATGGTTCAGAAGCAAGACTAACTATTACAGCCTACGGAAAAGAGATAGAAGAGCCTACAATTTCCAAAATTGAGGGATTCGACATCTTATCAGTCTCAACTGAAACATTTTTCACCTCTATAAATGGCAAGGTTACACAAGGTAAAAAGTTCTACTATATTTTTGCTCCTGATAGAAATATTACTATCCAACCTATCACCTTTATAGTTGATGGAAAAGTTGAAAAGACTAAGCCCCTAAGTTTGCGAGTGGTAGAACCTAAGTTCTCCAAAGATGACCCTTTTATCTTAGAAATCTCGACAGATAAAGATAGCTACTATCTTGGAGAGCCTATAAAATTACATGTCCATTACCAAGAAGATTTATCCCAAGATGTTATCGATAGACGATATAGCGAACCTTCAAGCGATTCCCTCTGGTTGAAATATAAAAGCCCAGTTAGAGATAGAAGAGGAGCAGACAAATATCATGTATATATCGATTACATATTTACCCCTCAAAGTATAGGAGACCTCCATATCTCTGGTGCAAAAATGAAAGTAGGGACACGGGCGAGACGACGAGATAGCTGGGGCTTCTTCTTTGAAACTGCTAAGTGGCACGATGTGATTTCACAGGGGATAAATCTCAAAGTCCTACCCTCTCCTACAAAAATAGTTGGAGACTTCAATATTAGTTTAAATGTTGATAAAAGCGAGATAAAGAGTGGTGAAGCTGTAAATCTTGTTTTGAAAATTGTTGGTAGCGGTAATATTGAAGATATTCAACCTTTCAAAATCGATATTCAAAATGGTATTGTTTATGACGAAAAACCAGAGATAGCCCATACTATGCAGGGAGGGAAATATATTGGAACTTTTACCCAAAAATTTGCTGTGGTTCTCGATAAGAGTGAAGATATTCCCCAAATCTCTTTTGAATACTTCAACCCTCAAACTAAAAAGATAGTTACCAAAAGAACCCATAAGATTTCTATAAAAGTTTTACAATCCCCTAAAATTGGTAGTGAAAATGTGAAAATAGAGAGGGGTAGCGATGAGGTGGCTAAACAGCCTAATATATCCAATTTGGATAGAACCTATCTATATATCATCTCTCTCCTCTCTTTCTTAGGTGGTATCTTGGTATCACTGATTTGGTTCCTCTCTCCTATTCAGAAACTGAGAAAATGGAAAGTGTTGAGAAATATTCTAAATCGAGATAGAGAACTATTCAAACTACTTTTACCAAAGCTATATAGTAATAGTGAAATCGTTCCAATCGCCGAGAAGTTAGAGAGAAAGATATATCACGGCGAAAAAGTGAAAATATCAAAAAGAGAGATACGAGAATTCATATAGAGGGGGTAACCCCCTCCAAACATCTATATATTATCAGGTGATGCTATCTTTCCAGCAACAGCAGAAGCAGCAGCGATAGCTGAATTTGAGAGATATATTTTTGAACTTCTAGCTCCCATTCTACCTACAAAGTTTCTATTAGTTGTCGAGATAGCCACCTCATCATCTCCAAGAATACCCATATATCCTCCAAGACAAGCCCCACAAGTTGGATTGCTCACAACAGCCCCTGCATCGACAAGGTCTTTAATATATCCAAGTTTAGAAGCCTCTTCTAATATCTTTTGGGTGGCAGGAGTTACAATCATACGAGTATGTTTGGCTACCTTTTTACCCTTAACAATCTTAGAGGCTATCTCTATATCTGAAAGTCGTCCATTAGTGCAACTACCAATAAAGACCTGATCAACTCGAATATCATCAGCTATCGCCTGAGATAGAGGGTGTCCATTAGAAGGGAGGTGAGGATAAGCGATAACAGGTTCAAGGTTGGAGACATCGATTTCAATAATATCTGAATATTGAGCATCTTCATCAGAGTAATAGAATTTAGGCTCACGGGCTAAATCTTTATCTTTTAAAAACTCTTTGGTAACCTCATCAACTGCAATAATTCCAGATTTCGCCCCTGCTTCAATAGCCATGTTACAGAGAGAGAAACGACTATCCATATCGAGATTTTCTATTGTGTCCCCTGTAAATTCGAGAGCCTTATATAAAGCTCCATCTACTCCAATTCTTCTAATAAGTTCCAATATCAAATCTTTACCAGTTACATATGGTCTTAGTTTTCCAGTAAAGACTACTTTTATCGTTTCTGGAACTTTGAACCAGTTCCCCCCTGTAATCATTGCATAGGCTAAATCGGTTGAACCCATGCCAGTGGCAAATGCTCCTAATGCTCCGTGGGTGCATGTGTGGGAGTCTGCTCCAATAATAACATCACCGGGAACAATTAGACCCTTTTCAGGTAATAGAGCATGTTCTATTCCCATATCTTTCTCATCAAAGAAATTTTTCAAATTATGTTCCCAAGCAAATTCACGACTAATCTTAGCTTGGTTGGCTGATGCAATATCTTTTGCTGGAATAAAGTGGTCTAAGACAATAGAGAATCCATCAGGATTCGCAAGTTTCTTAGCTCCGCTCTCTCTAAATGCTTTGATAGATATAGGAGTGGTAATATCGTTACCAATTACCATATCTATTGGAACTTCTACAATCTCTCCGGCTCGAACCTCTCGCCCTGCATGTGCTGAAAATATCTTTTCGGTAATAGTTAATCCCATATTGTCCCTTAAATTAGAAATTTATGATTTAATTCTATCTATGATTATAGAAAAATTTAGATGGAAATTATTATCTCTTGTAGAGGCAAATATCCCTATTATCCATATTGAGAGTTATGACATTGAAACAGTAGATAGGGAGATTGCTAAACTATTTCCAGATTACGAAATACATGAGTTTCATACAGGTAATAGAGTTATCGATTTCAAGACCAAAAAGAGAATTCGATATTGCCAACCGGTCGAGTTCTTGGAGAAATTCGATTCACAAGAGAAAATATCCCCTTCTATTTTGCTTTTAAAGGACTTTGAGACCAATTTCAGAGATAATAAAGTCCTCTATTACCTCAAAAGTATAGCTTTTAAAAAACTATATAGAGAGGGTTTCGAACTCACAACTATTTTAGTATCTAACAATCTCTATATTCCAAATATCCTCAACGGATTTACCTCTTCTGTTTCTCTGCCCAATCCAGATTTGGAGGAGTTGATATATATAGTTGAAGATTTTGCCAATTCGATGAGGTTGAAATTAGAACAGAATCAAATAAGAGAAATTGCAAAAATCTTGATAGGACTTGACAGGGTAGAGGTTCTCAAAGTTCTCAATCGAAACTACCAAATAGATGGCTATCTAAATTTCGAAAACTTCACTATTAGAAGTGAAAAGAGTAGGGAACTGATTGAAAAGTTGCCGAAACTTAGATATATCGAAACCACTTCATCATTGAAAGATATTGGGGGAATGTCCCATATCAAGGAGTATATTAGGGTTGTCTCTAAGATATATGACAACTATGAAGAGGCTATAAAATTTGGAGTAGATATTCCAAAAATTATAGTTATTTACGGAGATGAAGGAGTTGGAAAAAGGTTAGCTGTTCAAGCCTTTTCCAATATTATGAGAATGCCAATAATCTCTTTCTCTTTTCAACATGTAGAGGATTTGGAGGAATTGAAACAGCTATTGCATAGTGTCTTTTCAATTGGAGAGGCTATATTATGGCTAAATAGTTTGAATAGTGATATTACCCTTTTCGACGAATTGCTATCCCTAATTAGGAGAAGCAAAAGCAAAGTTTTTACAATTATTACAACCGACAAATGGAAGAATAGAAATAGGATTTGGGATTTCGATGAGGTCTTCAAAATAGATTTACCAAATGAGTTCGAAAGAGATGAGATATTTCGTATTCACCTAAACAAAAGAGGACAACTATCAAAACATCTAGACATATATAGACTTGTAAAAAATAGTCGAGGATTGAGCGGTGGAGAGATTGAATTTGCAATAAAAAAGGGAATTGAAAAAGCATTTATTGAAGATAGGAAACTAGAAACAGATGACATATTAGTATATGTGAATAGAATGTCTGAAACAAAAATATAGATAGCCCTGTTGGCGACGACCTACTTTTCCCCCACAGGGGAGGGGAGCATCACAAAGATAGATACAAACTATTTTACAACGATATTGACCAATCTATTTGGAACATAGATTTCTTTGATGATATTTTTTCCTTCAATCCACTTTGAACCATGCTGTTTAGCAATGGAAATAATTTCATCTTTTGAGGCAGTGGCAGGAACAGAGAATTCACCCCTATTTTTTCCATTGATAGAAAGTCCCAATTTTATCTCTTCAATCTCAAAGACCTCATCGAGGATTTCCAATTTTCCAAAGTTTCTCAATTTGAAAAACTTCTCTGAAAGTTCCCAAGCAACATGGGGAATAATAGGTTCAAGGATATTAAGGAGTATCCAATATCCCTCACTCCAAATTTTGCGGTTGGATTGCTTATCAAGTCCATTGAGAGCCTCCATGACACCAGCAATAAGAGTATTGAAGGTATAGCTATTGTTATAGACCTCATCAGCCCTTTTCAAAGCTTCATAGACTTTCCGCCGTGCAAACTTTTCAGTTTTCGATAATTGGGAATGGTCTATTTTTGGTAACTCCTCCATTTTGTCTATATTCTCACTTTTTAGAATAAGACGACGAATAAACCTAAATGCTCCTTCAACTCCACTATCATTCCATTCTAACTCTTTGGTAGGAGGTGCAGTAAAGAGAATAAAGAGCCGAGCAGTATCAGCCCCATATTTAGAGATGATTTCATCAGGGTCAATAACATTCCCCTTAGATTTGGACATTTTCGCACCATCTTTCAGAACCATACCCTGAGTTAGAAGATGGTTGAAAGGTTCATCAATCTCTATTTTCCCCAAATCCCTTAGAAGTTTTGTGAAAAATCGAGCATAGAGAAGATGGAGAATAGCATGTTCAATACCTCCAATATAGTGGTCGATAGGAGTCCAATAGCTGACATCACCGAAAGCCTCTTTTTTAGGATTTTCAGCTGTGTAATGGAATTGATACCAAGAGGATTGAATAAAGGTGTCCATAGTATCAGTTTCACGAACTGCATCACCTCCACACTTTGGACATTTGCAAAATTTCCAAGTTGGGTGGTTATCGAGTGGATTTCCTTCTCCTGTAATCTCTACATCTTCTGGAAGGGTTACAGGAAGGTTTTCTATCTTCTCTGGAACTGTTCCACATTTGGAGCAGTGGATTAGAGGAATAGGGGCTCCCCAATATCGTTGTCGTGAAATTCCCCAATCTCTTAACTTGTAATTTATTACCGCTTTTCCTATACCTCTCTTTTCGAACTCCTCTATTATCTTTTCTCTCGCTTTTGATGATGACAATCCCGAAAACTTTCCAGAATTTTGCAATATCCCATCTTCTATAAATGGTCTATCTGATGGAACTTCTCCATCTTTTGGAACAACCACTACCCTTTTTTCAATTCCATACTTTGAAGCAAATTCGAAATCTCTCTCGTCGTGGGCTGGAACTGCCATAACAGCACCCGAACCGTAATCGGCGAGAACAAAATTGGCAGTCCATATTTCAACTTTTTCACCTGTCAAAGGGTGAATTGCATATATTCCAAGAGGGATACCCTCTTTCTCCATTGTAGCTCTATCTCGTGGAGGAGTTCGGCGGATTTCCAAAATCCTATCTCTCTTCTCTTCCTCTAAGCTATCTAGAACCTCATCGATTATCTTATGTTCAGGAGCAACAGCAATATATGTAACTCCGTAGATTGTATCGGGACGAGTTGTAAATACTGAAAGATTGGCAATCTCTCCAATAGGTTGCTTTAATTGAAATTTGAATTGAAGCCCTCTACTTTTGCCTATCCAATTCTCCTGCATAGTCCTAACTTGGTGAGGCCAATTAGTAAGCTTTTTCAAATCTTCAAGAAGTTCATCAGCATATGCTGTAATTTTGAGGTAATACTGCTCCATCTCTTTCTGTTCGATGTCGTGGCCACATCTCCAACATTTGCCCTCAACCACCTGTTCATTAGCTAAAACAGTCTTATCATTAGGACACCAATTTAGGTTTGCCTTTTTCTTATATAGTAATCCTCTATTCCAAAGTTCAATAATAAATTCCTGTTCAAACTTAGTATATTCTTTATCAGATGTAGCAAATTCTCTCGTTTGTGAAAAAGAAAGCCCAAGGGATTGGAGTTCTTTCCGCATGTAATCTATATTTTCATATGTCCATTTTTTAGGGTGAATTCCGTGTTTTATAGCTGCATTTTCTGCTGGCATTCCAAAACTATCCCAACCGATAGGGTGGAGAACATTAAACCCCTGTTGTCGGTAGTATCGAGCGAATGCATCTCCAATAGTATAGTTTCTCACATGTCCCATATGAATTCTTCCCGATGGGTAGGGAAACATACTCAATACATATTTTTTAGGTAGTGATTTATCCTTTTTTGGTTCAAAGTATCCACTTTCAAGCCACTTTGTTTGCCACTTCTTTTCTATCTCATGTGGGCGATATTCCATCAATATACCTCTAAATATTTTTACAGCAATTATAACTAAGGATATTTTTGGATATTTTCAGAAGACTGGAAACTGGGGGAATATTGGGATTGGGGGAAAGAGGGGGGAAAGCCCCGAAAGGGGCTAGAAGAGGGGGAGGAGAGAGGAGCTATATAGCTTCTTCGTCAGTTTCGCCTGTTCTAATTCTGACTACTTTCTCAACATCAAATATGAAAATTTTTCCATCTCCGATTTTGCCAGTTCTTGCATTTTCGGTAATTACCTTAACTACATTATCAACCTCATCGGCAGATACGACAACTTCTAATTTTATTTTAGGGATAAACTCTACAACATATTCAGCCCCGCGATATAGTTCGCTATGTCCTTGTTGTCGTCCATACCCTTTAACTTCTGAGATGGTCATACCAGTAATTCCAATTTCAGCTAGTCCATCTTTTACATCTTCAAGCTTAAAAGGTTTGATAATAGCTTCTACCTTTTTCATTCTCTACACCCTTTTTTATATATTCTATCGAAAATTTTTGGCAAATTCAGGGTAGGACTCAATTCCAGCTTCATGTTGGTCAAGCCCATCATATTCGACCTCATCACTAACTCTAATACCTATAGTAAGTTTTAGAGCATACCAAACAACAAAGGAGGTAACAAAGACAAAGAGACCTATTACAACAATACCCTTAATTTGAGCTACCATAGAGACCTCAGGGTTGAATATGGCAACTGCGATAGTTCCCCAAATTCCGTTGATGAGGTGGACACTCAAAGCACCAACAGGGTCATCTATCTTCAATTTATCAAACATTGGAACGGCGACATAGATGAGAATAGCAGCAACGATACCCTCAATAGTAGCAGCCAACATACCATTATCAGGACCAGCAGTAACAGCAACCAGACCACCCAATGCACCATTGAGAACCATAGTCAAATCGATTCTACGATTCATAACATAAGTGATAATAGCCATAGTTACAGCCCCAACAGCAGCAGCCATATTAGTAGAAGCTACTACAAGAGCAACCCCATCTATATCGGCTTTTGTCCCCATAGCAAGTTGAGAACCTCCATTAAATCCGAACCAACCCATCCAGAGGATAAAAGTTCCCAAAGTGGCTAATGGCATACTTGAACCGTAGATAGCTCGAACTTGTCCATTCTTTCCATATTTTCCATTTCGTGGTCCTAAGAGCAATACCCCAGCGAGTGCAGCCCAACCACCAACAGCATGAACGATTGTAGAACCTGCAAAATCTGAAAACCCGGAAAGCAATCCGCCGAGTTCAGAACCTCCCCAAGTCCAATGCCCCTGGATAGGATAGATAATTGCAGATAGGATAGCCACAAAGATAAGGAATGGAATTAGTTTCATTCTCTCTGCAACCGTTCCAGAGATTACAGATGCAGCAGTAGCTACAAAGACGACTTGGAAAAAGAAATCAGCATATAGCGAATGGTCATCGTAGGAAATTCCACTAAGTGCGAAACCTGAACCTATAAAACTATTTCCATCTCCATACATCAAGTTATATCCTACAAAATAGTAGGCAATTACAGCGATTGAATAGAGAACTATATTTTTGAGAAGAACAACCGTATTGTTTTTAGTTCGAGTTAGTCCCGCTTCCAACATAGCAAAACCGGCCGCCATCCACATTACGAAAACAGCCATAATAATCATTAGGAAACTGTCTAGTATGTATTTTACATCGTTGAGATTTTCCAAAGATTCCTCCTGAAATATAAATTTATGTAAATTTTAAACTTTTCTTAATTAAAATTCTCTGAAA
>DTUW01000053.1 GCA_012963895.1 Campylobacterales bacterium
AGCTCTAATCATCTATGACCTAACTAATAGATACCTATTTTCAAGCGGTTCTATTGCTCTTCAAGAGTTAGAGTGGCATATCTTTGATTTTATTATGCTCTTCTCTCTCTATTTCACTCTGAAACTTGATGGACATGTTAGGGTAGATATTTTCTATTCCAAGTTTTCAGAGAAGTTCCAGAGGTATATAGATATTTTTGCCCACCTCTTTTTTATTATCCCTTTCTCTGTATTGGTGATATATACCTCTTTCGATTTTGTAACTATTAGCTATCTTCAACATGAAACCTCATCAGACCCGGGAGGATTGCCATATAGATTTGTAGTAAAATCGTTTGTAATATTTGGGTTTGGTCTATTGATATTGCAATCAATAATAAGGTTGAAAAATACTATTCAAAGGTAGATAGAAAATGAAAATAAATATACAGCAAAGAAATATCAAGCAACAATTAAAATATATCATTATTCCTATAATAGTGATTAATATCCTATTTGCATTTATGTTTGGCTGTTTCCAATATGAGAAGGTCTATCAATTAGAGCAACTTCATCAAGATGTTGAAATAATAAATGACACGAGAAAACTAATGTCTCAAATAGACAAAGAGATGTCATCAACACTACGATATATAAGAAATGCAGAAGATAGACGAGCGAAAATCAAGCTATCTAGAAGTAGAAGCATGGTGAATACAAGATTGAAATCGATTCGAAAGAAATTGGAAAATATAGATGTCGAGGAAAATATCTTTTTGCAGAAATTACAGACTAATATCTTATCACTATCCAAAGAGATAAGTGTTATCAGAAACGAGATAGATAAACATGAAATATCATTAGATATGGTTGTTGAACAATATTCCAATCTTACTCTAACACTATTTGAAAGTTTGGAAAAATCATATCTCGAAACCAAAGATATTGAATTGAGTAGAAATATATATCTCTATGTTTTATTGATGAAACACAACTATCTTTTCAATAGTGAAAAAAATTTAGCAATGACTATTTTGAAAGATAGTAATAGCTCACAAAATTTGAAATATCAACTAGTTAGAATAGTTGGGCAGAATAGAGCCATTCTCAACCTCATCAAGGGAATAGTAGAGGAAAAGTTCGAAAAACATCTTGAAAACAGCCTAAATAGTGAAGGACTACGAGCTATCAATAGTTTGGTTCAAAATATGGACCAGTCAAATATAGATATAGGATATTTTTCCCAAGCTGTTAAGAAAAGTGAAATTGCTTTCAAAGAGTTTGGAGATTTTCTAGCTCAAAATATATTTAGTTCGATAAATATGAAGATAGATAAGCAATATCGGCTATTGGGTATTACCATATTGGTATTGCTAACTATTCTTTCAGTTGTGTTCATAACCTCATATATTGTGTATGATAACCTACGAAAATTGATATTCTTCAATGTATCTAAAACGAAAAGTAAATTCTTGAAAATTGTATCTGAATTTACTTATGAGGATATTGATAGAGACAAAAATAGAAACGAAATAAAGACAGTGCTGGATTTTGTAAATCAGTTTATAGACACAGTAGTGTTGGGGTTAAGAATTGTAAAAAAGAACTTTCAGAATATCATCAAACTATCTAGTAAGATGTCATCATCTTCTGATGAGATCATAAACCATATCTATAAACAAAACCAATATATTAGTGAATTGAATGAACAGATAAAAAATCTTTTTGGAAATATTCAAAATAGCGAAATTAGCTTTGAAAACCTTCAAGATATATTTAAAAGTAGTGTTTCGAACATCAACAATTTCAGTTTAGATTTGGCATATATTTTGAACCAGACTTCAAGTATTGAATACCATAATCAAGATATGTTACAAGGTAGAGATAGAATAGTTGAGGTCTTGGGACATGTGAAAGCAGAACTTAGTAGCAGTAGTAAACTGCACGATGAGATAGATGAGATATTTATCATGCTAGATACATACAAAGACCTTCTATTGGAGCAGAAAAATTACTTGACAACTATTGGAAACAGCTCCAAAATTCTAAAAGAGAGTATTGAGAAAAATAGTAGTGATTTAAGTGATATTTTAGGAATGATAGTGATGATTGTGTATGAAATCAAAAATATCAGCTCTGAAATCGAAACTTCTATTGAAGAGAATAGGGAAATTCTAGAAGAGAGTGGAATAATTTTAGAGAAAAATAGAGATATCCACCAATATATCAACCAACTCCATAGAGAGATTTTATTTCTTGATAGAGAATTTAATAAATTCCGTTTCTAAGTCGATGATGATAATAGCAATTTCTATAAGGAGAGTTGTATGACCTTCAATATTGAAAACAATACTTCCTCTATTCCAAAGGGGGAGGCTCCAATAAACTCTTCTGTTGAGACCAAAACAGTAGAACAAAAAGTATCTAACAGCCAAAATTTAGAACAAATAGAAAAAAATCAAGCGGTAAATCGTGAAGAGGATAAAAAGAGAGGGGAGGTATCCCTTACTCACGAACAGCAGTCCCAAATTAAGGATTGGATTGAACGGATGAATAGAGTTGTAAAAGAGAATGTGAAGTTCAATTTCAATGAAAAATTGGGACGAATTTATGTAACAGTTGTAGATAGTAACACCCATGAAGTGATTCGCACTATTCCATCAGAAGATGCTTTAAAGTTGTCGGCAGTGTGGAAAGAGGCGATAGGGAATATATTCGATAAAAAAGGATAGAAAATGGCATCTTCAATTACCCAAACGATAGGGCTTGGAAGTGATAATCGTCTCTCTATGGATATGATTGAAAAACTTAGAGCAGTCGATGAAAAGGCAATAATTGACCCAATTGATAACAACATCACCGAAACAGAAGATAAAAAGAAAGCCCTTTCAGAAATTACTTCTCTTATGAATGATTTAGAATCTTCTGTCTCCTCTCTTGGAGGAGATACTCTATATCTTGAAAGAACTGCCTATGTTTCAAGTGAAGGGATAAATATCTCAATAGATAAGGGGGTCAATCCTCAATCTCTCTCAATCGATGTAAATCAGTTAGCAAAAGAAGAAGTTCGACAATCCAATACATTTGCAAGTCGAACAGATACGATTGCTGATAACGATGGAAATGTAACAATTTCCTTAAATGGAATAAGTGAAACTTTTTCGGTAACCTCATCAACCACCCTTGAAGAGTTTGCCCAGATGATAAATGATAGTTCCCTAGATGCTACCGCCAAGATTTTAAATACTGGGAACAATGAGTATCGTTTAGTCCTAACTAGCAATGTTACCGGTGAAAGTAACGGTTTTACAATTACAGAAGATGATGGAATAAATCTGGGATTATCAGACGACAACAATATTGTTCAACAGGCACAAGATGCAATATTTCAATATAATGGGGTTGAAGTTCGGAGAGATTCGAATAAGATAGATGATTTGGTATATGGAGTAAATCTGGAACTTACACAGGTAACAGACCAGCCTATCAATATAGATATTAAAGAGGATTCAAATTCCATCGCTTCCACCCTTCAAAACTTTGTAGATAACTACAATAAGCTTATGGAGAAGTTGAACGAAGTTACAGACTATAACGAAGAGACAAAAGAGGCGGGAATATTTCAAGGGGATAATAATATCAATGGAATAAAGAGAGATATAAATCGCCTACTATTGCAAGTAGATAGCCAAGGTAGGTCTATGATGGATTACGGTCTATCTTTGGATAAAGAAGGAACTCTAAGTTTTGATGCGAATGAGTTTAATAAGAAATTTTCAGATAATCCATCTGATGTCCAATCTTTCTTTGTGGGTCAAGATATAACAGATAGAGGAATAACAACTCATGAAGATGGTTTTTTCTACAAGTTAGAAGAATCGCTAGATAGATATGTAGATTTTGGAAGCGGTATCCTCCAAACCCTTACAACCGATTTGGAGAATCAAGAGAAGAGATTAAATGAAGAGAAAGAGAAGGCAATGGCTCTTTTAGATAGTCGATATGACCGAATGGCTCAACAATTCGCCCAACAAGATGCGATTATAGGGCAGATAAATCAACAGATGAAAGCATTACAGATGCAGATAGATATTCAAACAGCTAAAAAATAGGAGTTGAGAGATGACAACAGAAGAGCTATTAAAACAACAACAGGCAACAGACGAGGAGAACAATAGTGCCGTTCAGGCATACAAGAGAAATAACCTCCATATTGAATCAAAAATAAAACTTGTAGAGGCTCTCTATGAGGGGATTTTGAGATTTAATTCCAACCTCATCAAGGCGATAGAGGAAAACGATGTAGAGGCAAAAGTGGAGTGGGCTAATAAGAGTAGTTCGATATTTATCGAGCTAATGAATGCCTTAGATATGGATTCAGAAGGGACAATAGCCCAATATCTTCAAGGTCTCTATTCTCAACAACTCCAATATCTATTTGAAGCAAATAGGGACAACGATATTGAAAAAGTGGAATTGGTAAATAAAGTTGTAAGAGGACTATTAGAAGCTTGGAGAGAAGTGGCTTTTGAGCAAAAGTAGGGAATGGCTAAATCAACTGAAAACTGCCATTGTGCAGGAGGATTTTCAATCTATCGAAAGACTTACCAAAGATAGTGATGTTTTCTCAGAGTTCGAAACTCTTGAAGAACTCAACGAAGCGAAATATCTCCTAAAAGAGGCTCTCCTCCTCTCTCTCAATACAAGAGAGGAGATAGGAGCAAAGATGGAGAAGATTTCCAAGAATATAGAGAATATTCGGAATTCTATCTCAAATAGTTTTTATAAATTCGATAAGAGATTTTAGTATAGGAAAAAGTTGGCTACTGCTGGTAGTAGTCGTTTTTCCATGTCGTGCCAAAGTTTCTCAAACTCCTCTATCCCCTTTCCATCTGGGTCTTCAAACTCCACATGGATTTTTGGGACTGGCTTAGGAAATACAGGGCAATGTTCCTTGGCTCTGTCGCAGACGGTAACAACCAAATCAAATTCCTTGTCTATTATCTCCCCAATATGTTTCGAATGGTAGCTATCTCTCCAAGCTCCATACTTTTGCAAAATCTTTTTCACATTTGGATTTATTCTACCCGATGCATCTATACCGCTACTTTCAGCCTCAAATCCATAGAGGCGAGAATTTATCAACCCCTCCGCCATAATTGAGCGACAACTATTTTTGGTGCATAAAATTAGAACTCTCTTTTTTCCAGCCATTTTTACTCCTTTCCTAAAATTGGATACTCAATCCAGTTCCAAAAAACCATCTCTGGTCTATATATAGATTTTTTTCACCGTAGAATTTCAAGGCAAAACCTTTGCTAAGGACTATATCAATCCCAAAAGTTGGCTTAACCACCAATGAGTCTCTGGTAAATTTCCAATCGTAATCGTCAGGTCTCTTTTTTGCATCGTCATCACCCTTCTTAGGATAGGAATAGACCCTATCACCATTGTATTTGTATTGGTGGTATCCAACTCCAACCTCAACCCCACCATATGGAATAAGGCTAAATTTTCCAACTCTGATAGGTAATTCATTTTTCCCAAAAGATGTGAATTGAACTCCAAAAAGATAGTAAAGTTCAGCTATCCGAAATTTTGGACTATGGACATCATCAACTCCATAGAGTAACCCATATCCATATCTGAAAAATCTTTTATGGGTAAGTTTGTGGATTGCTATGTTGTGGGTGTTCTTGATATATTTATAGTCCTTTGGAACATATCCATAACTATACAATATTTCTAATCTATCTCCTGACAAATATGGTTGAATTTCGTTTTTTATAGCTTTAATGTCTCCTATTGAAACAAATTCCAAATGGATATTTTTCTCTAAGCCCGGTCGTAAAGATATTTTTCCCTCTTCTCTATCTTCAAAGTCTCCATCTTTATATTTCGCTTGATAGACCAATTCGCCACTACATTTTTTATATCTCTTCTCTCGCCCTATGCTTTCCCTCTTGCCATTGACTTCAAGATAGATATATTTACTCTCTTTATTAGATGTAAAAGTGATACGAGGGTATCTATATTTGTCTATATCTATATTATCGATAATTTTCACCTCATCGCTATCTAATGTAAATTTTCCCTTTATCTCACAAATATCATTGGACTTTATAGTATATATGTGTTCCCCAACTTTTAGCGGTATATCCTCATTTATCTTATGCCAATGTTTTTCTCCATCTATGTATATCCTCAAATTCTTATCAAGTAAGTTAAAACGGACAAATTGGGTGTATATCTTTTCTAATTGTGATTTCAACTTTTGGAGCTTCTTAGAGAGGAAACCTATTTCCCACTCTTTTCCCAAAACGGAAGCGATTTTTATTCCACTTTCGCAGTCATCAATTACTTTTTGGAGTTCTGATTTTGCCTCTTTCGGCTCTTTTGAGAGTTTCCTAATATCGAAATTGTCTATCTCTATAACAATACTATCTAAACTCTTTCTAAGGTCGTTCTCATCAATAGATGCACAAACTTGACCATCTTCAAGGTGTTCTATCTGAACATTTATCAACTTCAATTTTGTAGTCTGTTTAGATACAGATTTTACCTGTTTAGTAGCTTCTCTCTCCGATACCTTATCTATCTTCTCAAATTGCGAATCTACGGATACATATATATTTTTCGCTAGTTCCTCTCTTGCTAATTTCTCATTGCTTCCGCAACCTTGATAAGTTTTAGCGATGAGGTGGAGGGATAGGAGTAGTATTGGTAAGTATCTAAACATAGTTACCCTTTGGTATCAAAATTGGATTTATTATATCAGTTTGTATATAGAGGGTGTATCTTACACATTTCAACTAAAAAAACTTGACATAAACAGACTAAACTTTATAGAATGTCGAAAAAATTTAGGAGTTGCCACATGAGAAATATATTGGAAAAACTTACATCGACTATGACAGAGAATTTAGAGAAATCTATATCTCTTGCTCTATCATCTCAAAATAGTGAAGTTGAACCACTCCACCTATTTTGGAATTTGACTATTGAAACCAATTCTATTTTGAGACAGGCACTAAATCAGTTGGGAGAAGAGCCTCGCGGATACCAAGTGAAAATAGAGAGTGAGATAGAAAAACTCCCAAAAGTATCCCAAATATCCAAAGAGAATATTAGACTATCTAAAAAAATGGCTGACTCGCTCCAAAAAGCTGAGGCGGTAGCTACGAAAAACGGAGACAAATATATAGCAGTTGATAGCTGGATAGAGGCGAATATTAAGGACTATAAAAATATCTTTTCAAACTGGCAAGAGATAATAAAAACTCTTCAATCCATTCGAGGAGAACAGAAGATAGAGACCCAAACGGGTGATGAAAATCTTGATGCCCTCTCAAAATATGCTATCGACTTGAACCAACAGGCTATTGATAGAAAATTAGACCCTGTAATTGGACGAGATGAAGAGATAGAGAGAACTATCCAAATCCTTATCCGAAAAACTAAGAATAATCCTATTCTACTCGGAGAGCCAGGGGTTGGAAAAACTGCATTGGTTGAAGGATTGGCTCAAAGAATAGTAGAGGGAGATGTTCCAAACTCTTTGAAAAATAAAAAGATATATATGTTGGATATGACCGCCCTTATTGCAGGAGCAAAATATAGAGGGGAATTTGAGGATAGACTAAAAGCGGTAGTAAATGAAGTTAAACAGGCGGGTAATATCATTCTCTTTATCGATGAAATCCACACTATCGTAGGGGCTGGTGCAAGTGAGGGGAGCATGGATGCTGCCAATATCCTAAAACCTGCATTGGCTAGGGGTGAATTGAGAACTATTGGAGCTACAACTTTAAAAGAGTATAGAAAATATTTCGAGAAGGATATGGCACTCCAAAGAAGATTTCAACCAGTTACCCTCGCTGAACCTACTGTTCCACAAGCTCTCCAAATTATGAGAGGAATTAAAGAGAGATTGGAGACCCACCACAATATCTCTATTACCGATTCGGCTCTCGTTTCAGCGGTGAAATTGAGTGATAGATATATCTCAGATAGATTTTTACCTGATAAGGCTATCGACCTCATCGACGAAGCAGCAGCAGAGCTTAGAATGCAGATAGAAAGTGAGCCATCTCCATTAGCACAAGTGAAAAGACTTATTGCCCAACTTATGGTTGAAAAAGAAGCCCTCAAAATGGAGGGAGTCAAAGATAAGCGATTAGATGAGGTTGAGAAAGAACTCCAATTTGCAGAGAAGAGAAAAGCCGATTTGGAGGAGCAGTTTGAAAATGAGAAGAGGGTATTTAAGCAGATAGCTGAATTGAAATCTCAAATAGAGGAGAAAAAGGGAGAGGTAGCCCAACTTGAACTAAGAGGAGAGTATGAGAAGGTAGCTCGTATCAAATATGGCACTATTCCAGAACTCGAAAAGAGAGTTGAGGAGCTTTCGCAAAGTTGGGAGGAGATGCAGAAAAAGGGAACTCTACTAAAAAATCGAGTTGATGAAGAGAGTATCGCAAAAGTAATTAGCAGATGGACAGGTATCCCTGTGGCGAAAATGCTCCAAAGCGAAAAGGATAAGGTTCTCCATATTGAAGAGCATCTAAATAGAGAGGTAATCTCTCAGGAGAAGGCTATTCAAGCTGTTGCAAAGGCAATTAAGAGAAATAAGGCGGGACTATCTGACCCAAATAGACCGATAGGTAGTTTCCTATTCTTAGGACCAACAGGGGTTGGAAAGACCGAAACAGCTAAGGCATTAGCTCGATTCCTATTTGACTCAGAGAATGCAATGGTTCGGTTTGACATGAGTGAATATATGGAGAAACATTCAGTCTCTAAATTGATTGGGGCTTCTGCTGGATATGTTGGATATGAAGAGGGCGGACAGCTTACAGAAGCAGTTAGACGAAAACCCTATTCAGTTCTCCTATTTGATGAGATTGAGAAAGCTCATAGAGATGTTTGGAATATCCTTCTCCAAGTTCTGGACGATGGTAGATTGACTGACAATAAAGGGGTAACAGTAGATTTCAGAAACACCATCATTATCCTAACTTCCAACTTGCAGGAGGAGAATCTCAGAGAGTTTTTCCGCCCAGAATTCCTAAATCGGTTAGATGATATTGTGAAGTTCAAAAAGTTAGAACAGCAGGATATTGTCAAAATCCTTGATATTTTCATCTCCAAAATCCAGAAGAAGTTAGAAGAGCGAGAGATTGAGATTGAAGTTACTCCAAAAGCAAAAGAGTATATCGCTTCTATCGGTTTCGATGAGGTTTATGGAGCTAGACCTCTAAAAAGAGCTTTATACAATGAGGTAGAGGACAGATTGGCTGAACTAATCTTAGAGGAAAAGGTAGATAAGGGCAATCGGGTAGTATTCGATTTTGTAGATGGAGAAATCACCACTAAGGTAATTTAGGGGTTTCTCCCCGCCCCCCTCCTAAATATTTCTATCTTTCTTTCGATGATACAATATCAGAAATACTATCATCGGAGTTAGGACTTTGAGAATATTACTACTAATAATCCCTTTACTATTTTTTTGGAGTTGTGGAGGTGGTGGCGGTAGCAGTTTAGTAGAAGATGATAAAACTGTTGTGAGACACACCGTAAATCTTGTAGTTCGGATAGGACTTGACGAAAAAGATATTGATAGAGATACCAAAAGTAGAACTTTAAAAAAGAGAATTAAATATAGAGATATTGAGAAAGTTACATTAACTATATACGATAGCGACCACACCTATTATCAAGATGTCGAGTTGGCAAAAGAGGGAAATAGTTGGGAAGCTAAGGTATTTGGATTGCCAACAGATAGGGATATAGCTTTTATAGCCAAAGCATTTGATAAGAATGGAAAGAAAATACTTACCGGTAAAGTTGTTAAAAATTTGAATATCGATGATAGTTCCATAATTGTTCCTCTCCAACTCATCGGATTAGATGTAACCATTATCCCATCAATTACCAATGTTTGGGTAGGAGATGTAAATAGAAGCGATAAGACAATAAATTTCAATATTCAGAGCGGTAACTCTGAGATACTAAATTGGAAAATTATTCCAGATAAAAAATTACTTCAATGGGGGGACTTCAACCAGACCAGTGGCAAAGTCGATTTGAGATTTAAGACAAGTGAAGATATTCATGTCTATTTCCAGCTCAAATCTATCAAAAACCTAAAAGAGCTTTCCTATGAAAACTACTTCATTATCTCCAATGAAGATGGAGACGAGCAAAACATCACTTTCTATATCTATGAACAGAAAGGGCAAATTAGAGCCTCTATCGCCCCTCTAACTGAACATATATATCTAGTCTTTTATAAAGATAAAATAGAAGCCCATGCGATAGTAGATAGCAGATTTCAACCTGGTAAGGAGATATGTAAAAATAGTTTTGATATTTTGAAAGAAGAGCTTCCATTAGCCCATAAGAGTTTTCAAGAGCTATTTACTCTCTATTACAACTCTATTGATGAGGTGGCTCAACTTCAAGGAAAATCTATTATTGGAGCTGAAAATATACTCACATCACTGGGAAAAGAGATAGGGCTTAGTGAAAATGGAGCCGAGACAAACCTATCTAAGTTTTTGAATATAGATATAAATTTGACATATGATAAGTTGGTGAATAGATATAGAGCTGTCTATTACAATAATGAGGACTTTCTATATTTGAACAATAGATTTCTAAGAAATCGATATTTTAGAAATATGTTGGATTACTATATTGATAGTGAGAAAGATATATTTGTAGCATTAGAGAGCTACTATGGAGATGTGGATAAAAATAGTTCTGTTTTGGAACTTATCAAATATTTCCAACCTAAGAGCGACCTCATCAGGTATCTGATTGCTACCCCTGTTGGTGGGATAGTAGATGATTACAACTCCGAAGATGGCAATTTTTCTCAAAATGGAGACTATTACTATTCCAAATTGGAGTTAGATGATAATGAATCGAGAGAGAAACTCCACCAATTGATAGGGGCTATAAAAAATCAAGATTTTCAAGATTGGAAAGAGCCATTTAGCAAGAGTGGAATATCTTTCAGTAACTTTGTCTATTTCTATTCGGATAAGAATAATTCAATTCATGAGCTTGTCAATGAAAAGATATACAACCAAACTAAGGAGTTGATGGAGTTTCGACCAAATGAGAATATAGATAACCTATTTGAGAATTTGAAAAATAGATATGGAGATAGCGATACTTTTAAAGAGTTTGAAAAGCTCTATCTAGATAGAAGTTTCCAAGATTTCCTAGACTACTACAAATATGGAGATGAAAAGGATTTCCGAACTGTTCGACTTACATTAGACGAGGATATATGTATATTTAGAGAGGCAGATGAGAGTAGTGAGAAAAATATTATTTATCAATGGTGGTTAGAAAACGACTCTCTACCTATTCCATATCCAGATACAAATCCGATAGTGATTGAGAACTTCAATGGCTCTATTCAGGATAGACTTCATCTAAAAGTAAGTAATGGAGATGGAATTTCTAACGAGTATGTATATGAGTTGAATATCCACAACTGGTTAGATGAGAATAATAGGTCTGTCTATATTGAACAGACAAACCAAAAGGAGAGCAACAGCTCTACTAGTGCGGATAGCGAGAATAGCAATAGTAGCAATAGCCAGACTAACAGCGAAAATAGTTCAAATATTGTAGATGGTAAGGATTACAGTTTCAAATTGTTCTCAAATAAACAAGAGCTAAATATTATGTATGGAGAGACCCAATCGGTTCTATTCACAACTTCTAAGAAATTCGACGATTTTGAAGCCGATGTTTTGGGGGTTATCAATCCGCAATTGTTCCAATACAAAATATACAAATTGGATATAGGCAAATACCAATTAGATATTACCTCTATTCCAAATAGTAGCGGAGAGTATAGAACGGGACAAGCATCTCTAAATTTTATGGTTCAAAACCAATACTATGCTCAATCGCAAGAGATAAAAATAACAATTTCAAACCCTGTAAATATTATTAGCCTCAAAAACTCCTATACAGTTGTAGAAGGAGAGGAGCGAAATATTACAGCTCGATTTAACAATATTAGAGGGGACGACCTAAAATTCAAGTTGATAGAGAATAGTTCCAAATTTGATGCTTGGAGAGTTGGAGATTCCTATTTCAGCAACGGAGAGAGCAGAAATGGAGTGAATTACAACTTCAAAGTAAAAGGGACTTTGGCAGGAGAAGATGAGCTAATTTTGAGAGTAACAGATACATCTATGGAGCCTGAATATATTCAAGACTTTCCTATAAAAATAGTAGTTGAGAAGAGAAACGATGAGGTTATCAATAGTGAATTGGCTAAATATAGTTGTGGAGATATTCAGATAGATAAGACAAAATATATCTATATCGATAATGCATATGGTGATGGAGCTATTGGAGGACCTGATAACGAAGTTGAATTAGAATCACTGAATAGCATCTATCCTAAGGGGAACTACCTATCAAGAATAGTCCTGCTCTATCCTGTTGGATATGGAGGAGACGAAAATTTGGCGGGTGAGTTCTATATCTACAACCAGAGCAACCATCGATATATAGGAATAGTGAGATATGGTAAGAAATTGAGTAAGAAGCCATTTTTTATCAAATACTATGATGAAGAGACAAATAGTGTGAAGTGTGAAAGCCACACATTCTCGCCAATTTAGATAGGAAAATATGGTAAAATGCAGATAAATATTTTTCAAAGGATTCTATATGAAACTTAGAACTTTGGCTCTAACTTCTCTTTCAGTAGTTGCTCTTACCTTTACCGCTTGTGGTGGAGACAAAAAAGAGGAGGCTAAACCTGCTGTTCAACATGAGGTAAAAGCTGAAACACCAGCCCCAGCACCAGAAGCTAAACCTGCTGAACCAAAAGCAGAAGCTCCTGCACCAGCTCCACAACCAGCCCCAGCTCCAAAAGCTGAAACTGCATCTGCTCCTGATGGTTCTAAACTATTTGCAAAATGTCAAGCTTGTCACGGTGCCCATGGTGAGAAATCTGCTCTTGGAAAATCAGAAGTTATTCAAGGTTGGGATAAAGCTAAGTTAGTTGAGGCTCTTAAAGGATACAAGGCTGGAACTCGAAATGTTCACGGCATGGGTGGTCTTATGAAAGGTCAAGTAGCTCCATTTAGTGATGCTGAAATTGAGGCTGTGGCTGAGTATATCTCAAACTTGAAATAGTGAGCTGAAACACTTATACACAATTCATAGTGAAAGTTATAGCTAACAATAAAAAGGCTTTCCACGACTATACAATTGTTGAAAAGTTAGAAGCGGGGATTGCCCTAACCGGTGGCGAAGTGAAAGCTATCCGGGCGGGGCGAGTAAATCTCCGCGATAGCTACATTCGTATTATCAAAGGTGAAGCTTACCTAATACAAGCTCATATTAGCAGTTTGGATACGACTAATAAGGCTTTCGCCTTTGATGAAACTCGTCGCCGAAAATTACTCCTCCATCGTAGAGAGATAAATAAACTTTACTCCAAAGTTACCAAAACATCTCTTACCCTTGTTCCGTTGAAGTTGTATATCAACAATAGGAATTTGGTAAAAGTTGAAATCGCCTTAGTTCAAGGAAAGAAGACACACGACAAACGACAAGCCCTCAAAGAGAAGACGATAAAAAGAGATATTGCAAGGGCTATGAAAAATTATTAGATATAATATCGCAAACAAAAGGACAGATGGGTGAGTGGTTGAAACCGCACGCCTGGAACGCGTGTGTAGGGCAACCTACCGAGGGTTCGAATCCCTCTCTGTCCGCCACTCTATTCGGTTTCGTTTTTATCTTCTATTCTCTTTTCAAATTCATCTAACATATTTGCTGTCGTCTCTTCAAATGCACCATAAGAGACTATTTTCTGGTATCTCTGATTTAGCAACTCCTCTTTGGAAAGCTTGGAGAGTTCGCTATATTTCTCTAAAACATAGTTTTTTAGCAGTTTAGCCGTCTTCTCTTTTTCACGATGAGCCCCTATTTTCGGCTCTTCAATAATATCATCGATAAGCCCTAACTCTTTCAAGTCCTCAGCGGTAATTTTCAATGCTTTTGTAGCTGTTTCGACCATCTTAGGGTCTTTCCAAAGAATAGCAGCACACCCTTCTGGTGAAATTACAGAGAAAACAGAATACCTCATCATTGCTAACTTATCAGCAACTCCAATTGCTAATGCTCCACCGCTTCCACCTTCACCAATAACAACTGCAATAGTAGGAACAGAGATTTTGCTAAGCTCGTAAAGGTTTCTAGCGATGGCTTCGCTCTGGTTTCTCTCCTCTGCCCCAATACCCGGGTAAGCCCCTGGGGTATCTATCAGAAAGAGGATAGGAATTCCAAATTTTTCAGCCAATTTAGCTACTCTCAAAGCCTTTCGATACCCTTCTGGGTGGGGCATTCCAAAATTGCGATATATCTTTTTCTTAGTCCCTCGCCCCTTCTGTTCTCCAATCACAACAAATCTCTGGTCGCCTATATACCCTATAAATGCGACAATAGATTTATCATCTGCAAAATGTCTATCTCCGTGTAGTTCGTAGTAGTCTCTCATAATAAGACGGACATAGTCCAATGCATAGGGTCTATCTGGGTGTCTGGCTAATTGTAACTTTTGATATGGAGTGAGATTGGAGAATACTTTTTCAACTTCTCTATCTAATTCTTCATTCAATATCTCAACAGCTGGAATATCGTTTCTAAGTTTGGCTGAATCGATACTATCCTGAATACTCTTGAATTTCTGCTCAAAGTCTAAATATGTAGCCATAGCCTCTACACTTTTCTAAAAATTACCGCTCCGTTTGTTCCACCAAATCCAAAGGAGTTACTCATTACAATATCCAATTTAGCCTCTCGTGCCTTATTCGGAACATAATCCAAATCACAATCTGGGTCTGGATATTCGTAGTTGATAGTAGGAGGAATAATATTTCTCTCCATAGCCATTAGAGAAATCACTGCCTCAATTCCACCTGCCGCACCTAAGCAGTGTCCAATTTGTCCTTTGGTTGAACTTACAGGAGGAACACTATCACCAAATAGCTTTTTTATCGCCTCAGTCTCATTTTTATCGTTAGCCGGTGTGCTAGTGCCGTGTGCATTGATATAGTCAATTTGAATATCTTCTCCCGTTACCCTTTTTGCCATCTCAACTGCCGACCTCATCGCTCTATATGGACCATCGACAACAGGGGAGGTAATATGGTTAGCATCTCCACTTTCACCAAATCCAATTATCTCTCCATATATCTTAGCACCCCTTGCAATAGCTAAATCGTAATCCTCTAAGACCAAAGCTCCTGCACCTTCTCCCATTACGAAACCGTCCCGTTTTGCATCGAATGGGCGAGAAGCTTTTTGAGGTTCATCGTTATGAGTTGAAAGGGCTTTCATAGATGCAAATCCACCTATTCCAACAGGACAGATAGCCGACTCAGCACTAACCACTAACATTCTATCAGCACCGCCCAACATAATAGTTTTAGAGGCTTCAATAATAGAGTGAGTTCCAGCGGCACAAGCTGTTACACTAGAAAGATTCGGACCTTTCAATCCGTAATCTATCGATACAAATCCGCCCAACATATTTACTAAGGCTGACGGGATAAAGAATGGGGATATTCTGCGAGGGGTTCTATTTTCAGCAGTAATAGAGTTCTTCTCTATATTTGGAAGTCCTCCAATACCAGAAGCGGAACTAATCCCAAATCTATCGTAATCTATATCGTCAGGTAGTCGGGCATCGTCCATTGCCTCTTTTGCCGCCTTTATTCCCAAATGGATAAATCTATCAGCCTTCTTTACATCTTTGGGATTCATAAATTGGGACGGGTCGAAGTTTTTCACTTCACCGGCTATCTTTACTGAATGTTTTTCGGTATCAAATAGGGTAATGGTATCTATTCCACTCTCACCATTGATAATTCTTTGAAAAGACTCCTCCCTATCCAATCCGAGAGCATTTACCATTCCTATACCGGTAACTACTACTCTTCTCATACCTATATGCTCCATACCAAATTTAGGCGGGAGAAACTCTCTCCCAAATTACTATCTCTAAATTGCTAACTATTGTTTAGCTTCTATATAGTCGATAGCATCTTGAACTGTTTTTATCTTTTCAGCCTCTTCATCTGGAATTTCGATATTGAATTGTTCTTCAAGTGCCATAACTAACTCTACAACATCAAGGCTATCAGCTCCAAGGTCTTCTGTAAATCTTGACTCTGGTTTAATTTCGCTAATTTCTACATTTAGTTGCTCAGCTACAACCTTTGCAATATCATCAAAAAGTGCCATTAATTTCTCCTTATATCCGAAAAATAGATTTCCGAATTCTAACATATCGCTATCTCTCTTGTTAGAATTGTCTTAAAAAAGGATATAGGTGTTCGACTTTCAGATAAATAGTGATGAATGTATAAAATGTGGCAAATGTATCCCAAGTTGCACTATCCATTTTGCCAATCCCGATGAGGTTACATCTCCTCGCGGTTTCATAGCACTTCTTGGAGAGTATCAACAAGGAAATCTGGAACTGGATAGGGAGGTAAAAAATATCTTTGAAAGCTGTTTCCTCTGCACCAATTGTGTAGATGTCTGCCCTAAATCTCTACCTACTGATACACTGATTGAGAATATCCGTTCAGAGATAGCAGAAAAATATGGGATAGCTTGGTTTAAACGGCTCTTTTTCTTTCTCCTTCGAAATAGAACTATTATGGATATATTTTTCAAGTTTGGATATATGTTCCAAAGTTGTGGAGTGAAGATAAAGGAGAATATCAACTCTATTACATTGCCTATAATTAAACGAACCGTTCCATCTCTCTCTAAAAAGTCCTTTCTAAATTCCTATCCAGAATTTATAGATAATGGTTCAGATAGAACCGTGGCGATATTTATCGGTTGTCTTGCAAATTACAACTATACCAATATTGGAAAGTCCCTCTTAGCTATCCTTAGGAGTATAGATTACAATGTATTCCTAGCAAAAGAGCAGTTATGTTGTGGAGCTCCTGCCTATTTTACTGGCGATTTTGCAACCGTCGATTACCTCTCAAAGAGAAACATAGAATATTTTGAGACTTTTATAGATAAAGTTGAAGCTATCCTAATTCCTGAGGCGACTTGTAGCGGAATGGTTCGGGTAGATTACTCTCACTACTTTCACAACCAGCCCGAGTGGAGAGAGAGGATAGAAAAGCTATCTGATAAAATATTTTTAGCTACTGAATGGCTATATAGACAGGAGAAGTTGCATCGTCTATTAGAGGAGAGAGGTAAGATTTTCGATGAGGTGGTAACCTATCACGACCCTTGTCATGCTCGAAAGATGCAGGGAGTATATAGAGAACCCCGCGAACTAATTCAAAAGAGTTACAAATTTCGCGAGATGGAAAATCCTAATCAGTGTTGTGGATTTGGAGGGGTTACAATTCAGAGCGAAAAATATCACCTCGCAAAGGTCGTAGGAGATAGTAAAGCTGAAATGGTAAGAGAGACAAACTCCGATATAGTTTCAGCCGAGTGTTCAGCTTGTCGGGTTCAGATAACCGATTCACTTGAAAGAAATGGAGTAAATACGATTTTCCGACACCCTGTCGAGCTTATAGCTGATGCACTTTTCAAATAGGAGGGATATAGATGATAGAGGTTGTAGTAAATGGTAAAAAAATGGAGTTTCCAAAAGGTTCAACTATTGAAGATATTCTAAATAAGTTACAGATTAGAGATAAGGTAATGGCAACAGCAGTAAATTTAGAAGTTGTCAAAAAGGAGAATTGGAAAAACTTCACTCCACAAGATGGAGATAGAATAGAGTTTCTCCAATTCGTAGGAGGTGGGTAAAATCCACCTCATCGCGATTAGTGTAGTTCCTGATTTAATTTAACCTCTCTTTTACTTCTAAAAGCAACGATTTGCCCAGTTTCTGAATTTTGTCGGAAATGGGCTCCATTTATTCCTGCAAGTTCTCTACCTTTAAAAACTCTCTTATTTGGTAAATCTGGATTTATCTCTCTAAGTTTTGCTAACTCCTCCTCTGAGATGGTTATTTTTGTCCCTTCAAGGATTGCTAAACCTGCATCAATAATACAGCCATCACCCAAAGGAATTCCACAAACAGAGTTAGCACCGAGAAGGGTATTTTTTCCAATAGATATTGGATTTCCATTAGTTCCAGAGAGAACTCCCAATATAGAAGCTCCACCCCCTATATCTGAACCATCTCCAACAATTGCAGAGCTGGAAATCCGACCCTCGACCATAGAAGCCCCAGTTGTTCCTGCATTGAAATTGATATATGAAGCTCCCGGCATAATAGTTGTTCCCGGTGCCAACCTAGCTCCCATTCTAACTTTTGAGCTATCCAAAATTCTGATATTGTCATCAGGAATAACATGTTGGAGAAATCTAGGAAACTTATCAACAGCATCGATATTAGGATACATGTTGAAAATTTTGAGTTCTATCTCATTATCTCGAAGCCAATCAAGTTCATACGGCTTATTCCCGCTCCAAGCCACATTGTGGAGAACTCCAAAAGCTCCATCTAAATTTAGACTTCTCAAATCGGCTTTTCTTTGAGAGAGAGCATATAGTTTCAAGTAGGTAGCCTCTACCGATTTCAATGGTGCATCTTCAAAGATAAAGACCAGTCTGAATAGGTGCAAATCTGGGCGGTTTTTAAGCTTATCGACAACTTGGATATTTTTATGTTTATCCCCTTTTGCCTCTGCAATAAATGGAGTAAATTTTTTTAGAACAGCTTCAATAAATGTTGGAGTGATTGAATAGACCAACTCACTTTGTGAAAAGTCGATAGATGCTCCACTCTCTTGAAGTGCTTTCACAAATACGGCAAGAGTTCCATAATTCTCTTTCCAATTTATTACCGGATAGGTCGCCTGTAAAACCTTATTTGGATTTTTCTGTCCCAAATCGACCCGACAAATTCCAAACCCTATCGCTCTTCTATATCCTTGCTCTCTCTCAACCTCATCAACAAATTGGGAAAATTCTTCTTTTGTATATATAGTTTTCAAATTGCTATCTCCTATTTTGTGGTGGTTGAGAATTCTATCATATTGGTAACATGGCGAAAATCTTTCCAAAGGGGACAATGTGTTTAAAAAGATACTACCTCTCAACCTTATTCTATTTTTCAGATTCTTGGGGCTGTTTTTGGTATTGCCTCTAATTTCTATCTATGCTTCTGAGCTACCAAACTCCACCCCTCTATTAGTAGGAGTTGTAATAGGTGGATATGCTCTAACTCAGGCACTTTTTCAAATTCCATTTGGGATATTGAGTGATAAATTTGGACGAAAAGCACTAATACTATTTGGAATGGTGCTATTTCTTATAGGTTCAGTGATAGCATATTTAGCCAATGACATCTACACCCTGATTATGGGTAGATTGCTACAAGGGGCGGGGGCTGTCGGTTCTGTAATTAGTGCAGCAATAAGTGATGTAGTTCCAGAAGAGAAGAGGGGCAAGGCGATGGCAATGGTTGGCGGTTCAATTGCTATCGCTTTTGCTATTGCGATGGTTGTAGGTTCAGTAGTCGGAGGATATTTTGGAGTTGATATTCTTTTTCTAATTACCTCCATTTTGGCATTTCTAGCAATAGTAGTTGCTGTAAAGTTGGATACTATCCCAAAAATAGAGTTTATGTATAGCAGAAATGGAGAAAAGAGAAACCTATTAGGGGATAGCAATTTGCTATATCTCTTCTGGACTTCACTACTCCAAAAGGGAATGATGTCAATAGTATTCATGGTAATTCCAATTCTACTCACCTCATCGGGAGAGTGGTCAAAAGAGGAGTTATGGAAACTCTATATCCCTGCTATGGTTCTGGGGCTTCTTTCTATGGGACCAGCAGTCATATTTGGAGAGAAAAAGGGGAAACCAAAAATAGTATTTCTAATCTCCTCTTTTCTATTTGTGCTAACTGCTCTATTGTTAGCTAAAAATAGTGTTTCTACTACTATCCTTGCTCTCTTTGTCTTCTTTGTAGCTTTCAATTTGATAGAGCCTCTGATTCAATCGATGGTCTCTAAACTTGTTCGAGTTACTGAAAAGGGTAAAGCTTTGGGATATACCAACTCATTTGCCTATTTCGGAACTTTTCTCGGAGGAACAGGAGCGGGGCTGTTTTTGGAAAATGGAGATATTGAAAAGTTAGCATATCTACTAATCGCCCTTTCTACTATCTGGTTAGTTTGGACTTTGAGATTTCGAAATCCTGAGCTAAAAGGCAATATATACCTCGACCACTCTAATAGTTTGCAGAGTAAGATAGAGGGCGGAAACTTCACATTTATAGATGAGTGGTATATCAATAGAAGTGAAAACCTCATCGTTATTAGATATAGTCGTATCCTCTACTCAGAAGATGAAATTAGAGACCAATTAGGAGTAAAGTAATTGAGTATATATAGAGTTCTCATAAAGTCCAAAGATGAGCAGGGATTGGTATATAGAATCTCAAAAATCTTTTCAGATATGAAATTGAATATAGTCTCTAATAGTGAGTTTGTAGATAGGGAAAATAGTCTCTTCTTTATGAGAACAGAGGTAACTGGTGAAAATTTAGATGTAGAGAAACTACATAGCGAAATCTCCAAAAGTATCCCTCAAAATAGTGAAATTACTATTATCGATACCTCTATTAGAAAAAAGATAGTGATATTGGTAACTAAGGAGGTGCATTGTTTAGGGGATATTTTGATGAGGTGGATAGAGGGGGAGCTAAATAGTGATATTGTAGAAGTAATTGGCAACCATAGCACTCTGGAAAATGTAGTTACAAAATTTGGAATTCCATTCACCACAATATCCCATGTTGGATTGGATAGGGAGGAACATGCCAAAAAGATATTAGAGAGATTGGAAAAATTGGAGTTCGACTATATAGTATTAGCTAAGTATATGAGGATATTACCCCCTCTATTTGTAGAGAAATATCGAAATAGAATTATCAATATCCACCACTCATTTTTACCAGCATTTATTGGAGCAAATCCATACAAACAGGCATATGAAAGGGGGGTAAAGATAATAGGGGCTACCGCCCATTTTGTTACCAATGAACTTGATGAAGGACCTATTATTGAACAGGGGGTAATAGATATAGACCATACCTATTCATGGAAAGAGATGCAGAAAGCTGGTAGAGATGTTGAAAAGATAGTTCTATCCAAAGCCCTAAGCAAAGTTTTAGAGGATAGGGTATTTATTTATAATAACAAAACCGTAATATTGTAGGAGTGATTATGGAATTGTGTTTAGCATTAGATAGACCAACTCTATCAGACAATTTAGAGTTGGTTCGAGAGTTGAAAGAGTTCAATATATGGCTGAAAATTGGATTTAGAAGCTATGTCCGAGATGGAAATAGGATAATCGAGGAGTTGAAAAATATCAATCCAAATTTCAAGATATTCCTAGATTTGAAACTCTATGACATTCCAAATACGATGGCTGATACAAGTGAAGAGATAGCAGATTTAGGGGTGGATATGTTCAATATCCATGCAAGTGCTGGAAAAAGTGCAATGGTCGCAGTTATGGAGAGGTTGAAGAATAGAGAGAAGAGACCTATCGTCTTAGCGGTAACTGCTCTTACCTCTTTTGGTAATAGTGAGTTTTTGGAGATATACAATAAACCCATTCCAAAATGGGGGATAGAGTTTGCTAAGGCAAGTTTCGAAGCTGGATTAGATGGAGTTGTCTCCTCTGTATTTGAGAGTAAAGCTATCAAAGAAGCCACCTCATCAGATTTCCTAACTGTTACCCCAGGGATTAGACCATTTGGAGAGAGTAACGACGACCAGAAGAGAGTAGGAAATATTTTCGTAGCTAAAAATCAACATGTAGATATTATTGTAGTTGGACGACCTATCTACAATGCAGAAGAGCCAAAAGAGGTAGTAGAAAAAATATTAGTAGAGTTGGAAAAATGAGAAGAGCCTTAATTAGTGTTAGTGATAAGAGCGGGATAGTAGAGTTTGCAAAAGAGCTATTAGATTTGGGTTTTGAAATCGTCTCAACAGGTGGAACATTTCGCAAATTGCAGGAGAACGGTATAGAAGCCATTGAAATATCAGAAGTTACCAAGTTTCCCGAAATGTTTGATGGGAGGGTGAAAACCCTAAATCCTATGATTCACGGCGGTATCCTCTATCGTCGAGATAATCCGCAAGATGTAGAGACTGCAAAAGAGCATGGAATAGTTGGAATCGATTTGGTTTGTGTCAATCTCTACCCATTCAAAGAGACTACCGAACGGACTGATGATTTTGATGAAATCATAGAGAATATAGATATTGGTGGTCCTGCTATGGTTAGAAGTTCCGCCAAGAATTTTCGAGATGTTCTCATTGTTACCAATCCGAAAAGATATAGAGAGGTCATATCAAAAATTAGATTCGATGAGGTCGATTTAGAATATCGTCGCGAACTGATGATAGAGGCTTTCGAACATACCGCCTCATATGATGCAATGATTGCCAACTACATGAATAGAAGATTTCGAAATGGTTTCGGAGAAAAACAATTTATAGTCGGTTCAAAAGTGATGGAGACCCGCTACGGAGAGAACCCACACCAAAAAGGTGCTTTATACCAGTTCGATAACTTCTTTACCCAAAATTTCAAAACTCTCAAAGGTGAAGCCAGTTTCAATAACTTGACCGACATCAACGGAGCTATCAAAATAGCATCAGCTTTCGGAGATAGACCAGCAGTAGCTATTGTCAAACACGGCAACCCTTGCGGTTTCGCTATGAAAGAGAACTTACTAGATTCATATCGTGAAGCCTTGAAATCTGACCCTATCTCTGCTTATGGTGGAGTTGTAGCTATCAATGGAACTCTGGACGAAGAGTTGGCGAGAGAGATAAATAAGATTTTTGTTGAGGTAATTATTGCTGGACGAATTACAGAGGAGGCAATAGCGGTATTTGAGAAGAAAAAGAGAATAAAACTATTTGAACAGGGTAGAGATTTCCTATCAATTCCAAAAGATGAATACGACTTCAAACATGTTGAAGGTGGATTTGTTTATCAAAATAGTGACTTTGTGAAAAGTGATGAGGTAGCTAATGCTAAACTTGTCTCAAACAGAGAAGCGACCCAACAGGAGTTGGAGGATTTGGAAATAGCCTACAAAATAGCTAGTTTGACTAAGTCCAATTGTGTTGTCTATGTCAAGAACTCGGCAATGGTAGCTATCGGCATGGGAATGACTTCACGAGTTGATGCTGCCAAGTGTGCTATTAGAAAATCAGAAGAGTTGGGATTGGATTTGAGGGGTGCAGTTCTCGCTAGTGAAGCCTTTTTCCCATTTAGAGACTCGGTCGATGAAGCTTCCAAAGTTGGGGTTTCGGCAATTATTCAACCTGGTGGAAGCATTAGAGATGATGAAGTAATTGAGGCAGCTAATGAACACGGAATGGCTCTCTATTTTACAGGGGTTCGCCACTTCTTACACTAAAACAATTTTTAAGAATTGTTGTATAAAAAAATATATATGGTCTAAATATATATATAGTGTATAGTTAGAAAAACTGAATTGAGGAAAAGTGATGAGAAAAGAGTGGTTAGAGAAACGGAAAAACGACCCTGTTAGAACTCAGATGTTTTATGCAAAACGGGGAGAGATAACGGGGGAAATGCAATATATAGCCAAAATCGAAAATCTTGACCCTGAATTTGTAAGAAATGAAGTGGCACGGGGGAGAATGATAATCCCTGCAAATGTCAATCATGAACATTTAGAACCGATGGCTATCGGATTGGCTACCAGATGCAAAATCAATGCTAATATCGGCTCTTCTGCACTTGCAAGTGATATAGATGAAGAGGTTCGAAAAGCGATGGTGTCCCAGAAGTATGGAGCAGATACTATTATGGACCTCTCGACTGGTGGGGATTTGGACGAGATTAGGAAAGCGGTTATCAAAGCCTCCAAAGTTCCTATTGGAACTGTTCCAATGTATCAAATTCTCCATGATGTTGGGAATAGAATAGAAGATTTGACAATAGATAAGATGTTAGAAGTGATTGAGAGACAAGCTCAACAGGGGGTAAGCTATTTCACAATCCATGCCGGTTTCCTTCTTAGAATGATGCCATTGGTAGCTGAGCGAAAAATGGGAATAGTTTCGCGGGGTGGTTCTTTGATGGCTTCTTGGATGTTGCACTATCATCAAGAGAACCCATTTTATACCGCCTTTGATGAAATTTTGGATATATGTCGTAAATATGATGTATCTCTCTCTCTTGGAGATTCCCTTAGACCCGGTGGCTTAGCTGATGCTTCTGATAAGGCTCAATTAGAGGAGTTGAAAGTTCTTGGAGAGCTAACTTTAAGAGCTTGGGAAAAAGATGTTCAGGTGATGATAGAGGGACCGGGACATGTTCCACTCAATCAGATAGAGAGAAACATGAAACTAGAACAGGAGTATTGTCATGAAGCTCCTTTTTATGTGTTAGGTCCTTTGGTAACAGATATTGCAGCGGGATATGACCATATCGCAAGTGCTATTGGTGCATCTATTGCAGGTTGGAAAGGGGCATCTATGTTATGTTATGTAACTCCAAAAGAGCATCTCGGATTACCAAATGCCGAAGATGTTCGACAAGGGATAATTGCATACAAGATAGCAGCCCATGCAGCCGATATTGCACGAGGACGACAAGGGGCAAGGGATATTGATGATGAGATGAGTGATGCTCGATACAATTTCGATTGGAATAGACAATTTGAGTTGGCTCTTGACCCTGAACGGGCGAGAGAGTTTCATGATGAAACACTTCCGCAAGATGTTTTTAAAGAAGCCGAATTTTGTTCAATGTGTGGTCCTAAATTTTGTGCATATAAGATAACTCAGGATATAATGGAGAACCCTGAAAAAATTCAGGATATTATCAACCAATAGGAGCATATAGATGAAATATATTTTTCCTTTTATTTTCCTTGCCTCTTCTGCTTTCGCTTGGTATGTTGGAACAAGTGGTCAAAAATATAAATATGATTTGAGTGACCAAAGAGACTTGATGAAATATAAAATGGACTTTAAGGCACAAATCAATGATAGTATCCATAGTTATAATCCAAGAGTTCAATTAGACAGAAGTCTAGGACAATTTGGAGGCGGTTACTATTAGAATTATGTAAAAAGAGTTACCTATTCATATGATGGTAACTCTTTGATACTTTCTTCTCCAAATTGAGATTTGAGATGTTCCAATACTCCCTCCATATCTTGGAGGGGTCTATCTTTTTTCCCTTCTTCTTCTTTTTTCTTTTCCTCCACTACCTCATCACATTGAAGATATTCGAATATTACTTTTTTCCCTATCTTTTCAGATAGTAGTAATTGTGTAGCAATCCTAATATCGTGGTATCTATATCTAAGAATGGTTTTACATTTCTCACTTTGGAAACAGAATCGAAAATAGATATGGCTATTTTCGAACTTCTCAAACTTTATAGTATTTCTAATACATTGCTCCAAATCGCTATCTGATATTTTCTCATTCTCTATATTGGAGTCGATAACTCTTGGAACTACCATATCCCAAAAGAGGTTTTCAATATCTGTTTTAGCTCTATCTGGTTTTGGAGTATTTGCAAAACTAACTGGTTGCTGTTGAGATTGCAAAGTCTGTAAAGAGGTATCAGCTACTACCATTCTTAGAAAGGTAGTATATAGAGTAAATTCCTCATCTACTCCACTAAATAGCAACTTTTTACCCTCTTCGATAGATGAGGCTATTCTTTGCAAAATGGTATCTTCAACCTCTCCGAGAAATATTTTTCCTTTAAGAAAATTGGAAAATTCATCTAATATATGTTCGGTCTCTGAATCGTTGATATTTTGCAAAGTTTCCAAAATTGCATCTCTATCTTTGTGGACAATTGCACTTAGGAGAGTTTCCAAGATTGAAACATCTATCAACCCCAACATTTCAGCAACAGATTGGAGAGTGATATTTCTATTTGAATATTCTATCGCCTGTTGGAGAAGGGTTAGGGTATCTCTTAGAGAACCGCTACCATTTCGGACAATAGCACTTATTGCCTCCTTCTCAAACTCTATCCCCTCTTTTTGGAGAATAGAGATGATATGGTTTTCTATCTTTTTATCTGGAATTTTTTTAAATTCAAAATGTTGGGTTCTACTTAGGATAGTTTGGGGAACTTTTTGGGGGTCTGTTGTGGCTAAGATAAATTTTACATAACTTGGAGGCTCTTCTAAGGTTTTTAATAGAGCATTAAAAGCCTCCTTAGTAAGCATATGGACCTCATCGATAATAAATATCTTATATTGTCCAATAGATGGTCTATATCGGGTCTGCTCGATGAGGTCGCGAATATCATCTATTTTCCTGTTTGAAGCCCCGTCCATTTCGATAATGTCAAGGTGAGAACCACTATTAGCCATTTTGCAACTCTCACACTCTTCACAAGGGAGGGGAGTAGGGGCTTTATCACATAGAAGAGTTTTGGCAAATATTCGAGCCGATGAGGTCTTTCCGCTACCCCTCAATCCTGAAAAGAGGTAGGCATGGTGGGTGGCTCCATTTGCAAGACTATTTTTTAAAGTTCGAGCGATAGCCTCCTGCCCTACAAGTTCATCAAAGTTCTTAGGTCTATATTTGAGGGCTAATATATTACTTTTCATGTTGTGAAAGTAGAGACCACTTTCCTATTTTTCTTGGACAATTGAAAAAGTTGTCTGACTGGGAAAATTTTCAATAGAAGTGTTTTCATATATTATTTTTCTATTCCTGCGATTTCTTCAAAAGTTATAGGTTTTAGAGTTGAGAGAGCTTTAAATTGTGAAATAACAGACTCTTGCAAAATTTGGATTCGTTCTTTTTTTGGAACATTATTTTTTATCAATTCGGAATTTAGAACTTCAATATTCGAAAGAACAATTAGTTCATCAACGGTTGCATAATCTCTGATATTTGTATCCGATGGTTTATCAGGATTTTCCTCTCTCCACTGTTTAGCCGTTTTTCCCCAAAGAACTAAATTCAATAGGTCAGCCTCACTTGCATAAACCCAAGTTTTGTTTTCGTTTGGATTTAATTTTGGAATTAGATGGTCTTTGATTGATTGAGTTTGAATTTTGTAATTTCGTTTAGAAATAATTCTCTGGAATTTGAATTTTGAATCTGCCTCATTTTCTTTAAGTCTTTGAAACTCTTTAATTAGATAAAGTTTAAATTTTGGACTTAGCCAAGTTGCAAATTCCAGTGCAATATCTTTATGAGCATAAGTTCCACCATAGCGACCTCGTTTCGAAATAATTCCGATTGCATTAGTTTTCTCTATCCATTCTTGAACAGAAAGTCGAGTATTGGCGAATTCTTTAAAGTAGTCATTTTCGACTACTTTAAAATTTGGATTATTGATTTCTTCCCAAAGTGTCAAAAACTCTATTGTTGTTTGATTTCTTAACCAGTTTTGAATTGTTAAACCTGTTTTAATATCAGGTTTATACCTTGCCATATCTGTAAGAGAAATATAGTCTTCTTGTTCAATCTTTGAAACTGAAATAATTATCTCTTGAACTTTTAATTTGTTTTTCATATAGCTATAAAGGCCTTTTAGTTTTGGTTTTTATTCGCAATATGATTTTAACAAATTAAAAACCCTGCCTATTTGTCATATACTAATTCTCTATTCCTGCAATTGCTTCATTAGAAATAATTCCGATTGCATTTGTTTTTCTATCCATTCTTTGGCGGTTAAATTGTTTGCATTTTTAAACCC
>DTUW01000054.1 GCA_012963895.1 Campylobacterales bacterium
CCAATATAGTGAAATGTTGGACAAGATGTTTAGTAGTTTCTGTTTAGGAAAATAGAATATATAATATAGAAAATACCAAATTAGGACGAGAATTTAATGGATATTCGAAAAGAGTTTATCAATTTTTTCAAATCTAAGGGGCATCAAGTACATGAGAGTAGCCCATTAGTTCCTGATGATGAAACTTTACTATTTACCAATGCTGGAATGGTGCAATTCAAAAAGATATTTACGGGAGAGTTGCCTATCCCTGAAAATCCCCGAGCCACCTCATCTCAAATCTGTTTAAGGGCAGGAGGGAAACATAACGATTTAGAGAATGTGGGATATACCGCTAGACATCACACCCTATTTGAGATGTTGGGAAATTTCTCATTTGGAGACTATTTCAAAGATAAGGCGATAGAGTATAGCTGGGAATTTGTAACGGAAGTTTTGAAACTACCAAAAGAGAGATTATGGGTAACCGTTCATAACTCAGATGATGAAGCTTTTGAAATTTGGAAAAGATATATATCAGAAGAGAGGATAAAGAGATTAGGGGATAAGGATAACTTTTGGCAGATGGGAGATACTGGACCTTGCGGACCAAGTTCAGAAATATTTTACGACCAAGGGGAGGAGTTCAATTCACCCGATGACTATCTAGGAGGAGATGGAGATAGATTTTTAGAGATTTGGAATCTCGTATTTATGGAATATGATAGAGATGAGAGCGGGAAATTGAATCGACTCCCAAAACCTTCAATAGATACAGGTATGGGGCTTGAAAGGGTAACCGCCATTTTAGAAGGCAAAAATAGTAATTTCCACACCTCCCTATTTATGCCAATAATTGACAAAGTAGCTCAACTGATAGGAAAAGAGTATCAACCAGAAGAGGGAGCAAGTTATCGAGTAATAGCCGACCATATCCGAGCCGTGACCTTTCTTTTAGCCCAAGGATTGCGATTTGATAGAGAGGGGCGGGGGTATGTTCTTAGGAGAATTTTGAGACGAGCAGTCCGCCACGGCTATCTATTGGGATTTAGAGAACCATTTTTATACCAATTGGTAGAGAGTGTAAATGGTATTTTAGGGAAACAATATCCCTATCTCATTTCAGAAGCGAAACGAGTTCAGAGAGAGATTAGGAACGAAGAGGAGCGATTTTTTAGAACAATCGAGGCGGGGATAGAACTATTTGAGCAAGAATTAGAGAGAACAGAAAATATATTCTCCGGTGAAGTAGCTTTCAAACTCTACGATACTTACGGATTTCCTCTCGACCTTACCCAAGATATGTTAAGAGAGAAAAATATAGAGATAGATTTAGAGAAATTCCAATCTCTCATGGAGGAACAGCGAAAACGAGCAAAGGCAAATTGGAAAGGGTCGGGAGATAAACATCAACACGGCGATTTTAAAGAACTCTTAGAAGAGTTTGGAGAGAACCAATTCCTATATGAAACGACCCAAACAGAAGGTAAGGTATTGGCTCTATTGGACAAAGATTTTAGACGAGTTACAAGCTGTTCAGATGGTTGGGTGTTGTTTGATAGAACCCCTTTCTATGGTGAGAGTGGAGGACAGATAGGAGATAGAGGAAAAGCTGGTCAAGCTGAGATATTGGATACCCAGAAGTTTTCAGGGTTGAACCTTTCGAGATTTCGGGGTGATTTGGAAATTGGAAAAAACTATCTTCTGCAAGTTTCAGAAGAGAGACATGAGATAGCTAAACACCATTCAGCTACCCACCTTCTCCATGCAACCCTTAGAAATATATTGGGTGATGAGGTTCAACAAGCGGGGAGCTTAGTTGAAAAAGATAGATTGCGATTCGACTTTACATACAGCCAATCCCTTTCAGCTAAACAGCTTCGAAAAATTGAAGATGAGATAAATAGATATATATCCCAAGCTATCCCACAAACCACCGAAGTATTACCAATTGAAGAGGCGAGAGCAAAAGGGGCAATGGCTCTCTTTGGTGAAAAATATGGCGATAGGGTTCGGGTTGTCTCTTTCGGTGATGTTTCGGTTGAACTCTGCGGAGGAACTCATGTATCCAATACCTCTGAGATTGGAATTTTCCTAATCTTGAAAGAGAGTGGAGTATCAGCAGGAGTTAGACGGATTGAGGCAGTTGTAGGAGAGAGCGGATATAGATATATTCAAAATATTCGCGATGAGGTGGCTCAGGGGTTGCAAAAATTGAAATCTCAAAATCTCTTATCTGGAATTGAGAAGCTCCAAAAAGAGCTATCCAAATTGAAACAGGAATTGAAAGAGGTTCAGAAGTCTCAAAAACATACCTTTACCCCTGAAAAGATAGGAGAACTCAACCTCATCGTTGATATTTTGCCGAGTGGAGATATTAAGAGCTATATCGATGAACTCAAAAATAGATATTCATCTATCGCAGTGATGCTATTTCAAAAGAAAGGGGATAAGGTTCTAATCGCTTCTGGTTCAAAAAATTGCAATATCCATGCTGGAAACTGGATAAAGGCGATAGCCCCAATTGTGAAAGGGGGTGGGGGCGGTCGTCCAGACTTTGCCCAAGCTGGTGGAAAAGATAGCTCCAAAATAGAAGAGGCGATAAAAGAGGCTAAAAAGTATGCCAAAGATAGTAGATAGCATTCAGGAACTTATCGGAAACACTCCATTAATCCGACTTCAAAGGTTCGGCGGGGTTTTGGCAAAATGTGAATTTCTCAATCCGATAGGTTCGATAAAAGATAGGATAGCTCTCAATATTTTGAAAAAGGGAATTGAGAGAGGAGAGATAGATAGCAATACTCTCATTATTGAAGCCACTAGCGGAAATACAGGGATAGCCCTTGCCTCTCTTGGAGCATCTTTGGGGTTGAAAATAGTTATTGTCATGCCTGAGTCTATGAGTTTGGAGAGAAGAGTCCTAATTCAACACTTTGGAGCTGAATTGGTTCTAACTCCTGCCAATCTTGGAATGGCGGGGGCAGTTGAGAAAGCAAAAGAGTTAGCAAAAGAGAATCCCAATTCATTTTTAACCTCTCAATTTTCCAATCCAGACAATCCAGAGAGCCATATTCAGACAGCCCAAGAGATTTGGGAGCAGACAGATGGTAAAGTGGATATTTTTGTAGCGGGGGTTGGAACTGGTGGAACTATCTCAGGGGTTGGAAGATATCTAAAAAAGAGAAATCCAAATATTCGGATTGTTGGAGTTGAGCCGTCAAATTCCAATATTCTATCTGGCGGTTCGGCTGGTTCTCACGAGATACAGGGGATAGGAGCCGGTTTCATTCCAGAAAATTTGGATAGAGATATTTTAGATGAGGTGGTAGCTGTTTCAGATGAAGATGCTATTAGAACAGCAAAAGAGTTAGCTAAACAGGAGGGGCTATTAGTCGGTATCTCATCGGGTGCAAATCTTTTTGCTTCAAAGATAGTAGCTGATAGAGATAGAACCAAAACGGTTGTAACTACTTTAAACGATACAGGAGAGAGATATATCTCTACTCCACTTTTTCAAAAGGAAAATAGATGAATGACAAACTAAGTTATAAAGATGCAGGAGTTGATATTGATGCGGGTAACTCCCTAGTTTCAGAGATAAAACCGATAGTTCAAAAGACTTTTGATACAAATGTTCTAGGTGGTATAGGTTCATTTGCAGGAGCTTACCAATTACCGCAAGGATATAAAAATCCCGTTCTACTTTCAGCTACTGATGGGGTTGGAACTAAATTGAAATTGGCTATCGAATCCAAACGATTTGGAACTGTTGGAGAGGATTTGGTAGCTATGTGTGTCAATGACCTCATCTGCAATTTTGCTACTCCCCTATTTTTTCTCGACTACTATGCTACTGGAAAATTGGAAGTTTCAGAGGCAAAAGAGGTAATATCAGGTATCGCTAATGGCTGTTTAAAAGCTGAATGTGCCTTAATTGGAGGGGAGACGGCTGAGATGCCAAATATGTATCGAGATGGCGATTTTGACCTTGCAGGTTTTGCTGTTGGTATTGCTGAAAAAGATGAAATAGATAGAAGTTCCAAAGTTCAAGATGGGGACTATCTAATAGCTCTACCTAGTAGCGGAATTCATTCTAATGGCTATTCTCTCGTTAGAAAACTCTTTTTTGAAAAGTTGAATATGAAGTTCGATGACAAATTTGGAAACTCCACCCTAATAGAAACTCTTCTAACCCCGACTAGAATCTATGTAAAAGAGTTCAAGAAATTTCAGAAATATATCAATGCAATGGCTCATATCACAGGAGGAGGAATTACCGAAAATCTTCCGCGAGTTCTACCTAATGGTTTAGGAGCTGAGATAGAGAAGAAGAAAATTAGAACCCTCCCTATCTTTGAATTCATATCTCAATATGTCGATGAGGTGGAGATGTTTAGAACCTTCAACATGGGGGTTGGAATGGTTTTGGTTGTATCTGAAAAGAATGTTGATAGAATTATAAATCATAGTGATGGATATATCATTGGTCGGGTTGTGGCTGGTGATAGAAAAGTAGTATATATATAAAGGAGCAAAAATGGACATTAGACTATTAGCAACTATATTCGCTCTTCTATTGGTCTCTGGTTGTAGTAGTAACAAAGTTGAAACAGCAACCGAGAATATGAAGAAAGAGAAAAAAGAGATTACTAAAAAAGTTGATGAAAATGTTTCAGCTGAAACTGAAAAAGTGGTAATGGTTGGAGAAAAAGAGAAAGCGGAACAGGAAAGAATCGCAAAAGAGAAGGCAGAAGCCGAACGAATAGCAAAAGAGAAAGCGGAACAGGAGAGAATCGCAAAAGAGAAGGCAGAAGCTGAACGGATAGCCAGAGAGAAAGCAGAACAGGAAAGAATTGCCAAAGAGAGGGCAGAGGCTCGAAAAAAAGCATTCGAAGAGTTGGAGAAGGCTACTAGTGAGTTAAAGAGTGCAAAAATACCGACTGGTAGCACTGAACTTACAGACGATATTAAAACTCGTTTAGATGTGGTAGCTGAAATCCTAATTCAATATCCAGATACAAAAGTGAAAATCAAGGCTTACACTGATTCATTGGGTTCAAGTAAAAAGAATTTGAGACTTTCTCAAATGAGAGCAGATAGAGCAAAAGAGTATCTTATTTCAAAAGGAGTAAATCCTCAACAGATAGAGGCAAAAGGGTTTGGAGAGACCAATTTTATTAATCCAGAAAATCCAGCATCTCTTGAAAATAGACGGATTGAGTTGGAACTTGTGAAGCAATAAAATTACAAGACAAGAGGAAATTAGTATTAGTTGAATATATCAACTATCTAAAATAGCCCTAATATTTTTCTCTATATCTATATCTCCAAGGATTTTTGCAGGGGGGAGGTTTTCGGATTTTCTTAGTGCTTTGAAAATCTCCTCTTTTTTTACTATCTGAATATTTGTTATGTGTTTCACTAATTCCCTCTGATTGAAGATATATTCACCTGTAACTATTCTATTTCGAAATGATGCAGGTTCTACGAAATTATGCCCTCCAATCCCATCAATAAAACTACCCCCAAGAATTACAATATCACTTTTTGCATATATATCTACCAGTAATCCAATTACATCTATCAAAACTATATCACTATTGAAACTCTCTTTTTGAGAGTATCTATTTACTGAATAGCCAAATTTGGAGCCGAACTCTTTCACAATCTCCCAAACCTCATCGAACCGCTCTTTATGTCTAGGGACTAATATTAGTCGTCCCTTTCCATATTGTTGAAATGCTTCAAGTATATATATCTCTTCTCCTGAATGGGTAGAAGCTCCAACTATTACCAATCTATCTTTTGGAATATTGAGATTTCTCGTGGATTGAGATTTGAGGAGTTTGATATTTCCTCCAATTTCTATCTTTTTCGCTCCAAGTTGGAGAAACCTATCTCTATCTATTTCACTCTGGGCTAAGACCAAATCGATGTTTTGAAATATTTTCCGATAGAACCATCGAAATTTTAGATATCTTGGAAAACTCCTATCGCTCAACCTACCGCTAAGTAGAATAGTTTTAGCTCCTCTAAGTTTTGCAATATAGAAGAGCAAGAACCAGAGTTCAGCCTCAACAACTATTAGGACTTTCTGCCTCCTCGTCCATATCCATAATAGAGGCTCAAAGGGCAAAAACATATATGAAATACCAATAGATTTTGCAGAAATAGATTTTGCAGAGCGATACCCAGTATCTGTTGTGGTAGATATTGAAATCTTCTCTATTCCTCTCTTTTGTAACTCTTTTATAAATGGTTTCAAGCTATTTACTTCCCCAAGAGAACAGCCGTGAAACCAATAGCTATCCTCTATCGGTTGTCTCCAATTTTTCCAGAGGAAAAATCTTGAAGGTATAGATATTCTATATTTTTCTTTTATAGAAAAGAGGAGAAAGAGGGGGGAGAGGAAAAGGAGAAGGAGAAGAGAGAGGAAAGAATAGAATAGGGGAAACATGGAAAACGATGAGGTTGCTACTCCTCCTCTAAGTGGCTTTCAAGATATACCAACCGCCCACAATTTGGACAGGTTACTATCTCCTCTCCTTTGATGACTTCTAAATAGACTTGGTTACTCAATTTCATAAAACAGCCGTAACAGGCTTGGTCTCTAACAGGAACTGCGGTAGTCTCCTTAGCCCATCTTCGAATCCGTTGATAAAAAGAGAATATTTTACTATCCATTTGAGATACCAATTGGTTTCTCTCTTGGGACAACTCTTTTTGTTGATTTTTCAACTCCTCCAATTTGAGAACCAAATCCCTTTCATACTCTCCAAACTCTTTTTGAAACTCTTGGAGTTCTTGCTCTTTTTTAGCTAATTGCTCTTCTATATGCTCCAACTCTTTGTTGAGTTGGGCTATTGCCTCATTGAGATTTTCTATCTGGGGTGTTAGGATTTGCTCCTTTTCCAATTTTAGATTCTCTAACTCTCTCTCATTCTTAGCCATCTGAATCTTTTTCTGATGCTCTTTTTCCTCTTGTTGTAACTTTGCTAAACTTTTTTCATATCCAGCAATATCTTGAAATATCTGATTTTTTCTATTTTCCAAGTTTGCAATAGATTCTGTAATAGCTATTCTTCTATTTGCAACAGCCTCATACTCCTTGTTAGCTTTTTCTATCTTAGGTTCAAATTCAGTAATAGCATTATCAATTTTAGAAAGCTCTATCATCTCTCTCAAATATTGGTTCATAGACAATCCTATATATGGTATTAGTCTCAAATTATACGATATTTCTAAACACTTCTGGCTACACTCTCAGCCCGTTTCTCTCTAATAACATTTACCACAATCTCACCGGGAAATCTTTTGACCTCTTTCTCTATTTTACGAGCTATCTCTTTTGAGAGCAAAAAGATATCTTCATCAGAAGCAAGATTAGAATCTACGATAACCCTCAATTCTCTACCTGAATTGACTGCATAGCTACTTTTTACCTCCTCATACGATAAAGCTATATTCTCTATTTCTTGAATCCGTTTCAGGGTTTGCTCATATGTCTTTCTTCTCGCTCCTGGTCGTCCTGCTGATAATTTGTCGGCGGTGCAGACAGCTGCTACCTCTATCGTTTTAGGCTCCTCATATTCGTGGTGGGCATAGATAGCATTGATGACAATATCACTTTCACCATACTTTTTACACACCTCTACCCCCAAATCTACATGGTTGCCTCCGCTTTCGTGAGTTAGAGCTTTTCCAATATCGTGAAGTAGTCCAGCCCTTCGAGCAAGCACCTCATCGCCCCCAAGTTCAGCTGTAATCATTCCTGCAAGATAGGCAACCTCTTTGGAGTGAATTAGTGCATTCTGCCCATAACTAGCTCTATATCTCAATTTTCCGATAAGTTTTAAAAGCTCAGGATGAACTTTACCTATACCCAACTCTAAAACAACATTTTCAGCCTCCTTGATTATCTCCTTGTCGAACTCATTAACAACCTTTTCATGTATCTCCTCAATTCTAGCTGGTTGAATTCGTCCATCTTCTATAAGTTTTTCAATTGTTTTAACCGCAATGGCTCGTCGATAGAGATTGAAACTGGATATAGTAATAATTTTAGGAGTTTTATCAACAATAATATCAACCCCTAAAACAGTCTCTAAGTGTTTGATGTTTCGCCTTTTTCTTCCAATAATAAAACTTTTAAGGTCATCGCTTTTGAGTTTAATAATATTGTAAAGTTGTTCAGATGCAAACTCACCAGCATATCTTGTGGTAGCTTGGGCAATCAGATTGTTAGCTATCTCTTGTCCTTTCTCTTTTGCCTCCTTCTCATACTTTTTGATAATATGCTGCATTCTCTGTTCCTCCTCCTCTTCAACCTGTTGGAGGATAATTTTCCTCGCCTCCTCTTTGGAGAGATCTGCACTATTTTCTAATATCTCTTCAACCTCTTTAAGTCTCTTCTGGTATTGAGATTTCAACTTCTCAACCTCCAATTTTTCCTGTTGGAGTTCCCTTTTTTTGGCTGTAAGTTCTTTTATCCTTTCATTCTCCATTTCAGCCAACTTTGTTTCAGTCTCTTTTAGAAGAAGTTTTGCATAATTCTCAATGACTTTTTTAGTTACAAAATGTGCGAGATAGTGGGTGAAGATAAGAAATAGGATAC
>DTUW01000055.1:0-3880 GCA_012963895.1 Campylobacterales bacterium
AGCCTATAAAGAGTATAGAAGAGAATGAGAGTAATAGCTCACTATCTCCACAATTGGCAGAATTGAAAACCTATATAGATGCTCTACCGAAAGGCAAAAACTATCTGGTTGGGTTTTCAGAAGAAATTACCAATTTGCAAGTTTTCGAAAATGTAAAAGTTGTCTGGATATATAGTGATGACCAATGGAAAGGGTATTCCCCAAATAGTAAAATCCTAAAAGCCCTTGTTATATACAAAATCCCAATTTTCAACTCCATTCCAAAATATACAGGATTTTGGATACAGAAGTAGGAGAAAGTATGGAAAAGATGATATGCCCCCATTGTAAAAGAGAGATAGATATTACCCAATCTATGAAGGAGGCTATAAAACAGGAAGCCTTAGAGGAGGCTCGAAAAGAGTATATGGTGCATATGACGAGAGTAAAACAGCTCCAAAATGAGCTTCAACTTGAAAAAGCCCAAATTTTGGAAAAACTCCAAAAAGAACAGGAAGAGGAGAAAAGGAGAATTAGGGAAGAACTCCAAAAAGAGAAAAAACAGATTGTAGAGCAGTTCCAAAGAGAGCAAGAGGAGAGATTTCAAATTCTTCAACAGGAGTTGGAGGAGAAATCTCAACAACTTCGAGAACTTCATAAATTGAAAGCAGAAACAGAACGACTCAAAAGAGAGAAGGAGGAGATGAGGTTAGAGATTGAGGCTCAACTCCAACAGCAATTAACCCACCAACTTCGAGAAGAGAGAGAAAAGATTAGAAAAGAGATGGAAAATAGCCTCAATATGAAATTAGTAGAGAAAGACATCATCATAAAACAACTTCAAGAATCTCTGAAAGAGGCTCAAACAAAAGCTGAACAGGGTTCTACCGAACTTCAAGGAGAAGCCCAAGAGTTAGCTATTACTAAATGGCTATCGGAAAATTTCCCTGCTGATAAGATTGAAGAGGTTCGCAGGGGGGAATATGGAGCTGATATTCTCCAAACTATCAACGATAGAAATTGTGTAAATTGTGGAAAGATTGCCTATGAGAGCAAAAGGACAAAACATTGGAATAGTCAATGGATAGAGAAGTTCAGAGATGATATTCAGAGACATAAAGCAAATATAGGTATTCTCGTTACCCAAACTATGCCGAAAGAGATGGAACGAGCAGGTTTGGTAAATGGTATATGGGTCTGCTCTTTCGATGAATTCAAACTAATATCTAAGATATTGAGAAATTCTATTATCGACATGAACAAAACTCTAATTGCTTATAAAAATAGAGATAGCAAAATGGCTCTGCTATATAGCTATATTGTTAGCCCAGACTTTGAAAATAGGATACAAACTATCCTCCAATCCTTCTACAACATGAGAACAGCCCTCCAAAAAGAGCAGAATGCTATAAAGAGAATTTGGAATATAAGAGAGAAGGAGATAGAGAGGGTGATTGAAAATATCTCATCAATCCGCGATAGCCTTCAATATATTATCTCTTCTTCTGAAAACATTGATGAGGTGGATATGTTGGAACATTTAGCCGATGAGGTAGAGCTGTTGGAGTAGTTCGATGTGATAGAATATCAGTAGATAGAACATTAGTAAAGGTTATATTTATGGAAGACCATATTTTAGAAATGTTAGTTCATGTCCCTTTTGCAACTCATAAAGAACCGCAAAAGGTGGCTATTGTGAGCGAAAATAGAGAAAAAATAGAGAGAGAGATAGAAAAGGAGATATTTCTAAATCTTGAAATTACTTTCACTAATGATATTGGAGGATTGGATAGTGATAGTTTTGATATAGCTATTCTCGATACAGTTCCAACAGATGACAAGATTTTTCCACATCTAAATAGAGTTTTGAAAAAAGATGGATTGGTAGCTACTAGGGGAGATTTTCAGACTTTAAAAAATATAGCTCCTGAATTTAGAATTGCTATGCCGTATCTAGTCCATTCTCTTGAAAAGAGTTCAGAGATATTGATTCTTGCCTCAAAGCAGTATCACCCAACAGCTGATATAGTTCTTCAAAGAAGCGATTTTTTAGATGGTTGTAACTATTACAACAGCGATACCCATATTGCCTCTTTTGTGATGCCAAACTATATTAAAAAAGAGATAGCTCAATTTGTAAAAAATTGATATGGCTTTCAGATATGCAGTAGCTCTTACTGGCGGAATTGGAACGGGGAAATCAACCTCATCGGCACTATTCCAACTCTATGGATTTAGAGTAATAGATGCAGACAAGATAGCTCATACTCTTCTAGACCTATCCTATTCAGAAATTGCAACTCTCTTTGGAAAAGAGTATATAGATAGTGAGCATAGAGTTATTCGCCCTAAACTTGGAAAATTGGTATTTTCAAACAAAGAGGCAAAAGAGAGATTAGAAAAGCTCCTCCACCCAAAGATATTTAGAGAGATTGAGAAAGAGAGTGAGAAACTGGATAGGTTTCAATTTCCATATTTGATAGATATTCCTCTATTTTTCGAAAACGGCAACTATCCAATTGAAAAAAGCATAGTGGTCTATGCTCCAAAAGAGCAACAGATAGAGAGAATTATAAAACGAAACAATTTCACACGAGAAGAGGCGATAAAGAGGATAGAGGCTCAAATGGATATAGAGGAAAAAAGGAAACTTGCTACCTACCTGATAGACAATAGCAAAGACTTGCCACACCTCCAATCGGAGGTGGAGAGGGTAGCCAAATTGCTTGAAGGACTATTTAGCTGATAGCCTCCAATATCTTCTGTTTCATCTCATTTTCAACATCAGAAGAGGCTCCATCACTATTGGAGACGAAATCGATGATATTTTTTATCATCGGAACATATTCAGGATATGCCTTTATCTTTGCAATATCTCCAAGAAGTTTAGCGGTCTCTACCGTGAATTTCACTTCATTATCCAAAATAGGTTGAAGTCTTTCGAGATGCATAGTGAAAAGCTCGATAGCCTCTTGCTTCATTTCAAGCTCTTCAATCTCTTTGATATTGTCTATCATCTCCATTACAGCTAAGACCTCTTGGGTCTCAACTTTCTTATCGGCAATAGTCATCAGAACCATTGCGATAATCGATGCATTGATAAATTGCTTCTCTTTGCTCCAAGACTCTGGGGTATATTGTTTTATCTTCTTATCAGCTTCATCTATAAACTCAGAAGCTTTTGCCTTAATTGCTTCCCAATCCCAATTCATAGTTGCTCCTATGTATATCTCTCAACATATGTGGCAAGTCCGCTATTACTTCCCATGCCAACAGCTTGAAATCTCCAACTACCATTTTTGAGATAAAGCTTTCCAAACTCTACTGCTGTTTCAGTTGAGAAGTCTTCATCAAGTTCATATTTTGCAATCTCTTTATCACCATCTAATAGTCTGATGTAAGAGTTGGAAACTTGTCCAAAGTTCTGTTTTCTCTCTTCTGCCTCGTAGATAGTTACCACAAATAGAATCTCTTTCACTCGGCTATCAACTTTCGATAAATCTACATCGATAACCTCATCGTCTCCTTGACCCTCACCAGTCAAGTTATCCCCTTGATGGATAACTGCCCCATCTTCTGATGTCTTATTGTTATAGAAAACAAAAAACCTTTCAGCTGGGATTTTCTGATTCTCATCAATCATAAATACAGAAACATCTAAATCGAAATCTGTCCCTGTGTCTGAGATATTTGGATTCCAGCCCAAACCGACTCGAACCTTCTCCAATCCCGGTGCCTCTTTGGCTAAATCTATCTTTTGACCCTTTACTAAGCTAATGCTCATCTTGAACCTCCTTTTTCTATTTCCTACATCTTACCAGAAATTCTGATATATCCAGTTACCATTTTCCTATATCCTACCGGAAATGCTTGTATGTCCAAATATCCATTTTCCTATATC
>DTUW01000055.1:3980-8526 GCA_012963895.1 Campylobacterales bacterium
TATATCCAGATATTTCCATATCTTACCGGAAAGTTAGGTATATCCAAATTGGATAAAATTTTGAAAAAGTGATAGGGTGGAAAATGGAACTATTTTCAACAACAGATAAGGATTTCCAATCCAAATTTGAACAACTGCTAAATCGTGGAAAAATGGATATAGATAGTGTATCTGAAATAGTTTTCAATATATTGAAAAATATTAGACAAAATGGAGATAAAGCTCTATTTCAAGATATTGCAAAGTTCGATAATTGGAAACCTGAAACCTCATCGGATATAGTGGTTTCTCGTGAAGAGATGGAGGCGGGATATAGAAGATTGCCAAATGAACTAAAAAAGGCACTTCAAACAGCCTATTTTAGGATAGAGAGGTTCCACAGAAAACAGCTACCCCAAAGCTGGATAGATACAGAAGAGAACGGAACTATCTTAGGTCAAAAAGTAACCCCAATTGAGAGGGCGGGGCTATATATCCCGGGTGGTAAAGCTGTATATCCAAGCTCCCTATTAATGAATGCTATTCCTGCGATTGTGGCAGGGGTAAAAGATATTGTGGTCTGCTCTCCAACTCCAAACAATGAAATTAGCGATTTGGTTCTAGGAGCTGGGTATATATGTAATATCTCTGCAATATATAAAGTTGGTGGAGCTTCTGCAATTGGGGCAATGGCATATGGAACTGAAACTATTCCAAAAGTTGATGTAATTACTGGTCCCGGTAATATCTTTGTAGCTACTGCTAAAAAGATGGTTTTTGGAGATGTCCAGATAGATATGATAGCTGGTCCAAGTGAGATTGGAATTATCGCCGATGAACATAGCAACCCTTACCATCTCGCTATCGATTTACTTTCACAAGCTGAACACGATGAGATGGCGAGTTCTATTCTTATTACCCCTTCAAGAGAGGTAGCTGAAAAGAGTCGCGATGAGGTTGAAAAGTGGCTTAGAAAACTCCAAAGAAGAGAGATAGCCGAAAAGTCCATAAGAGAGAGAGGGGCGATAATAGTAACAAGAGATATAGATGAAGCTATTGAATTGATGAATCAGATTGCCCCTGAACATCTTGAAATAGTTACAACCAATCCATTTGAACATCTAAGCAAAATCAGAAATGCAGGAGCTATCTTCTTAGGCGGATATACCCCTGAGGCTATCGGAGACTATGTAGCAGGTCCTAACCACACTCTACCAACTGGTGGGAGTGCTAAATTCTATTCTCCTCTCTCTGTTGAACATTTTCTAAAAAAGTCATCTATTATCTCATTTTCAAAACAGGCTATTCAGGAGGTGGGTAGAGATTGTGAAGTGTTAGCATATACCGAAGGGTTAGAAGCTCACGGGCTATCTGTTAAAGTCAGATTAGAGGAGGAGTGATGGACGAATTCGATTTAGACGAGAGACTATATAGAGAAAATATTACTCTGGCATCAGTAGAAAAGAGAGTTTTTGCTCATATGATAGATGACTTGATTCTCTCTATTCTCCTATTTATTATTATCTCTGACAAAATTAGCAGTAGTTCGAGTGCTGAGGAGGTGATACTATTTATCAATAGTTTCGTTTTGGAATTTATGGTAATCAAAGTTTTCTACCATTCAATATTTACCACTATGTATGGCGGTTCTATTGGAAAGATTTTGATGAAAATAAGAGTTGTAAATATTGAGGATTTCGATACCCCAAATCCTATCACCTCTACAAATAGGGCTGTTGTTCGGATATTGAGTGAATCTATCTTTTATCTCGGTTTTCTATGGGCTTTCTTTGAACCTCATCGACAAAGTTGGCACGATAAGACGGCAAAAACAATAGTGGTGAATGACAAATAGAGCAATCCTCCTTTTTCTATTTTGGACACTCTCTCTATTTGGAGAGACCCCAACTATTGTTGGGGATAAAGTTGAGAAGAGCAGAATTCACTTTCTTGCAGGTGAGTTAGATATTGATGGGGATAATGTAATAGCTTACAAAAGTGGAACTGTCATCTATCAAGATAGATACATGAGGGCTGATACTATTATCTACAATCAGAAAACCCAAGAGATAGAATTTTTCGGAAATGTATCAATAGTTGAAAATGGACTTTACTTTTTCGTTGGAGATTATGCTAGGTTGAAGATAAACGGAGATGCCACAATCCGCAAAATGTTTCTTTACCACAAACCGCGACATATTTGGATATATGCAAATGAGTCCAATGCTTCTAAGGAGAGATATTCTCTAAAAGATACCTTTTTATCAAGTTGTAGAAGTGAAAACCCAGATTGGGGATTCTATATCAAAGAGGGATATTACGACAAAAGAGAGGAGACATTTGAACTCTACAACACTATACTATATGCAAAAAATATACCAGTCTTCTATATTCCATATATCAACTTCTCAATTAGTAATAAGAGAAAAAGCGGACTACTTACCCCAGAGTCTGGAATTTCCAGCAGTGAAGGGTTCTTTTATGCTCAACCTATCTATATAGTTCCTAACTACTGGTCAGATATTGAAATTACCCCACAAGTTAGAACCAATCGCGGAAATGGTATCTATGCGACCTATCGGTTTGTAGATTCTCCATATTCTACCGGCTCTATTACTGCTGGATACTTTTTAGAATATAGCAACTACTACCACGATTGGAATTTGGCACATCAAAAACATTACGGATTGGAATTTTTATATAAGAGAGATTCGCTATTCCGCAATTTAGATGATGCACTACTGATAGATATTACCTACCTAAATGATATAGAATATCTCTCTCTAAAAGCTCCAAATAGTAGAAATTTGGATATTACCAATCTGATTGAATCCAAACTCAACTACTACCTAAAATATGGAAATAGTTCATTTGGAATATACAACAGATATACAATTGATACAGATAGCGAACATAATGGAGACTACTCCAATGATAGAACCTTACAAGTTTTGCCTAATCTTCAATACCACTACGGATTACAATCTCTCTTTTCCCACCTCCTCTACTCTTTCGACTACAACTATAAAAACTATGTTCGCAAAGTTGGAACGACAGCAAACCAGCACGAAATAAATATACCTATTACCCTCTATTGGAATTTTTTAGATGACTATCTCAAATTTATTATTACTGAACATCTTTACGGGTCATATATAGAGTTCGACAATACAGATAGATATAGAGATACAAAAAATTACTATTTTAGATACTACCATCAGATAGGACTTTTTACCGATATTAGTAGAAAGTTTCGTAATGGTCTATTTCACTCTATCGATTTTGGAGCAGATTTGCTAATTCCTGATAGAGAGAAAAAGAGAGGTTTTTACACTCCTATTAGTCAAGATAGTGATTGCAAACCCGGCGAACCTTGTGAGTTTCAAATAAAAGAGAAGATAGATAGCTCTTTGGAGTTGAAATTTTCACAATACCTCTACAATAGAAATGGCAGGGAGATATTTTCTCACAAACTTAGAGAACCTATCGCCGTTGCAGATGGAAAGATAGAGAAGTTGGAATATCTATATAATGAGTTTCTTTGGAAAATATTTCCCTCTCTCTCTCTTTACAATAGTTTAGATTACAAATTTACAAATGGTAAAGTGATGAGGTCGTCGGCTACTTTCAAATATGAGAAGGATAGAGATAGTTTCGACATCTCCTACTTTTTAAAGAGAGATGAAGAGGAGGAGAAACTGGAATCTATATCTAGTAGTTTTACTACTGCTATTGGTAGTCGCTACTCTCTGTTTGCTAACTATTCGTATGACATTACAGATAAGGCGGTTAGAAGTTGGGGATTGGGGTATGAGATGAAAAAGAGATGTTGGAATTACAAATTGGAATATAGAGAGGATATTGTCCCTATTTCACAAACAGAAGGGACAGACAGCAGAAAAAATAGTATGGTCTATTTCATGATAGAACTTTTCCCTCTTGGAGGTTTTGACTACCAAATAAACCAACTCTAAAATCCTATCCGAAATCCTATATATGCCATTTGAGAAACTGCTATCTTTTTCTCTCCAAGTTCTGGGGTTGTCTCAAATTGTATATCTCTATATCCTATATATATCTCTCCCATTCTAAATGGTTCAAATCCTAACTCATATTTCTGCTCGGTGTAGTTGTTTCCATCTCCAAAGGTTAGAGGCTTTGGAGAATAGAAAAATTGGGTAGTAAGTGATATTGGTAAGGACTTTATAGGTAATTTGAAGTTTCCATATATACCAAGTGGGATTGCTGAAATATCGTAATCTTCTACTGAACCATTTACCACTTTTCCACCTAGTCCAAATGAGATAGTTCTTGCTCGGTGAAATTTTCCTTTCATCATAAATTTTATAGAGGTGAGATAGTCGCTATCTGATGAGGTGTCGTCATCTTCTGAATAGAGATAGTCCAATCCTAAAAAGTATCTATTTACTTTCATTCTTTTGGAAAATTGGGCTATATCCAAATCTATCCCACTCTCCAACTCGTCGCTATTGATATTGATATTGAACTGGTGGTAGGCTGAAAGCGAGGAGGTGATAAGAAGTATCGAAATCGACTTTTTCAACAT
>DTUW01000056.1 GCA_012963895.1 Campylobacterales bacterium
GAAATATATATATCCAGTTATGGGGGCTATATTGAAACAGATAGATTGACCATCTTTGGATATTTTGATTTGAACACTTTCAGTTAGAAGATATTTGAATGGGTGAATATCTCCCCCATCTCCTCTAATGTGGAAATAGTAAGGTCTCCCGAAATTGTCGAAAATTAGCCTAATTCGATTGACTCCCCATCTCTCCCCAAAGGTTCTATTAGCTTCAACTCTATCTATTCCGTAGGAGTAGGATAGATTTAGCTTAGTATTCACTTCGCTTCTTCGAAAAATGGAATATCCATTTAGCTCTTGCCAGATACCTGTGAGATATTTGCGACTATCTGGGTCGATAGCTACCTCATCGCGAAATCTTGGACTCTTATCAAAGTTGGTTGTATTTGAATCGGTTGGATTGTCTGAAAAAATAGAATAGTAGATAGTGTTTACCGAAGTGGTCAAATAGAATTGCCAATTCCTCTTAAACCAAAATTTTGAGGAGTTTATATCCTTTGGAGAGCTAGAAGCAGGTTTATGCTGGTAGAAATTTTCAGAGAGGGCGAGAGATTGGGTATATCGGATATGTTGGACTATCTGGTCTCGGGCAACTACTAAACTGCTATCCTGAAATTTGAAAGCTACCACCCCTAAAATAGAGATGATAGCTATTGTGATAAGTAACTCTAAAAGGGTAAAAGAACCTTTCACCTATTTATCAAGTTCATAAGCTGAATGGAGGGCTCTAACTGCCAACTCGCTATATCGCTCCTCTATTATCATAGATATTTTTATTTCGCTAGTGCTTATCATCATAATATTTATTCCCTCTTTCGCCATAGTGGCAAAAGCTTTGGAAGCTACTCCTGTATGGGATTTCATGCCAACCCCTACGATAGAGACTTTTACAATATTGTCATTTATCTCTATATCTTGAACTTCGTTTTTAGATTGGAATTTTTGAATGCACTTCTTAGCATTTTCCAACTCGTCCCTAGACACTGTAAAAGCAAGATTGGTAAGTCCTGCATTATCCCCCCTGCTATCTCCAACAGTTTGGACTATCATATCCACATTGATATTAGCATCTGCAAGAGTTTGGAAAATGTCGGAAGCTATCCCCGGTCTATCGACAACTCCTATTAGTCCAATTCGAGCCTGATTTTTATCCAATGCTATACCGCTAACTAATGGTTTTTCCATTATCTTATCCTCATCTGTAATTAGAGTTCCTTCATTGTTGTTGAAACTTGAACGGGTTACTAAATTTACCTTCAATTTTTTAGCCATCTCAACCGAACGGCTTTGGAGAACTTTTGCCCCAAGACTTGCCATCTCCAACATCTCATCATAGCTAATCACATCTAATTTTTTCGCTTTTGGTTCAATTCGCGGGTCAGTCGTATATATACCATCTACATCGGTATATATTTCACATAAATCTGCACCAATCGCTCCTGCAAGAGCAACAGCTGATAGGTCGCTACCACCTCGTCCTAAGGTTGTAACTCTCCCCTTTTCATCTACCCCCTGAAAACCTGCAACAATTACCACATTCCCACTATCGAGGGCTGATAATATCGGAGTTGGGTCGATATTCTCTATCCTCGCCTTAGTATGGTTGCTATCTGTTCTAATTCCTGCTCCTCTACCAGAGAGAGATAGGGCTTTCTGTCCCTTTGCATTTAGAGCGATAGCTAGAAGCGATGAGGTTACCCTTTCACCCGATGAGAGAAGTATATCCATCTCTCGCTTTTCAGGGGTCGGGGTGAAATGTTTGGCATATGAAATCAGTTTATTGGTCTCTCCACTCATTGCAGAGACAACCACAACCACTCTATTTCCTCTATTTACGGTCTCTAAAACTCTTTCAGCCACCTTTTCAATTCTTTCAAGAGAGCCAACACTAGTCCCCCCAAATTTCTGAACAATTAGCATAGTAAATATCCCTCTTTTTTGAAATAGTTTATTACCTCTGTATATATCGGTTTTTTGAAATAGCTAACTTGCTCTATTACTGAACCCACACTAACAAATTTGTATTGGCTAAATTCAGGAGTTCCAGCCTCCAAATCTATTTTGCTTCCCCTCTTTAATCTGACCAAATAGTATTGCTGTCTCTGTCCATGATATGGAGCCATCTTCTCAGCAATTCTAGGAGGAAAATCGTAAGTTATCCAATAGGGATACTTTGCAAGTATCTCTATATTATTAGTCCCTATCTCCTCCTTCAACTCTCTAAATAGTGCTTTTTTAGGAGTCTCTCCTTCATCTATTCCACCTTGTGGAAATTGCCAAGCATATTGAACATCTGACCTTTTAGCTATGAATATTTCACATTTTTCAGGATATTTAGGCGAGACAATAATGGCAGCTACATTCGGTCTATATATCTTTTTTTGTTCCTCCACTTTGATTTACCTAATATTTTTTGATTACTAGGTAATATTCTAACTACTCAATAATTAATCTTCAATTATGAATCTATTTCCTATTTGCAATAGTTTCTAAGATTTTTCTAATCCTTGTCAATTCTCCTGAAATCTCTCTATGTTCATATTTGTGGCTCGATACAGGTTTGTAAAATATAGAAATTGACATATCTCCCTTTGCATTTACACTCTGGTTGGTGTCGAGTATCTCAATATCATTCTCTATCTTGTTTAACCAATTATTTATCTGATGTTCTACTGATGAGGTAGAGCCTTGAAAAATTTTTACTCCCACTTCTGCTCCTATGAGGTCATTATTTCATATGGACGGCGAATCTCTTCAACCAACATTGCAGGACTCATTGCCCTCGATTTTCTCGCAAACTCTTTTCCTTCTAAGAAGACCAAAATGGTTGGAGCTGAAAATATAGAGAAACGGGCTGGAATTTCCGGAGTTTGTGAAATATCTACAAAATATCTACCCATTTCGGGAAAGTTCTCTTTCATCAACTCCATTACTTTTGGTCGTAGAGTTTTACAAACATTACACATTGGAGAGGTGAAATAGATGATAGTAGCTTTTTCGCTATTCAATATAGTATCCACCTCATCGAGCGATTCTATTCTTTTATCCAGTTCCATATATCTCCTTTTTAAAAACAAATTCTACATAAAAACTAATAGACTAAGAATTCTCTGCAAAAAACTATCTTACTATCTCCCTCCAATCCGTTTGAGATACAGATACGAAATTTGAAAGTTGTTCCAGTGGCACTATAAAAATACTCTTCTATATTGTCCAAAAGCAGAGTTTTAGTTCCATTCTCTTCCATCTTCTCTCCATTCCAAGGGCGGTAGTTGTAATATAGATACAGCCTCTCTTTTCCATTCTCATTTATGAACTCTATTCCGTAAGCTGTCCAAGAGAGGAAATACTGCTCAACAATAATTAGAGGAGATACATTATCTGAAAATTTATGAGAGGGCATCGCTCTAAATGTGAGATTTCCATCTGAGCTATTCCTATCGAAGTATCCTATATATGCATACTCTCGCCCTTCTTCATTTAATATGCTATTTTTCCAACCATACCCATTCCTATTAGGGTCGTTCATAGTCTTGAAAAAGAGAGCGGGTGGAGATGGTGAATTGGGGTCGGTAATATCTACCTTTCCGTTTGATAGATAGTAAATTATCTCTTTTGCAATAGAGATATTGGAGTCGTCCAAATCCAAAATAGTATCTGTATGGTTTAGGGATAGGTCGAGAAATCCGCTCCAAGCTGGGACATTTTCGCCCCTATCGCTATCCCAGCCTCCTAAGAAGGAATCATATGCCCGACCTATCCACTGGATAGTTTGGTTGTGGTTAAAAAAGAATTTTCCAGAAATCATAGAAAAATTGGTTTCATTGCTTTCTATAATACTACCTACCACTCTCTGCTCTATCAGTTTTTCAATAATTAGAGATGCGGTGGTAAGTTCTCCATCGAGATAATTTATATCCCTCATGTATCTATACGAGTTGTAAAGATTTGTAAGTAGTTGGAAAGTTGGAGCTATAATAATTGCTGTAATAGTAATTACTACCACCATTTCCAAAAGGGTAAATGCTCTTTTCAAGATGGACAACTCCGCGGAATATGGTATTAGTCAATATATCACAAATTTGGAGGGGAGAGTTTGAATGAGGTAATAGTTACCCATTTCGATGAGGTTGTAAAAAACGAAATAGAGGAGATGTATAGTGAAAATTTGAAAATATGGTTCAATTTTGAATCTATCTCGATAGATGATGTTCGCAATATTGTAGCTGAAAGTTACATAAAAGAGAGAAAGAGGATATTTATCGAAACTAAACAGTTCAACCATGTTGCCCAAAATGGACTATTAAAAATATTGGAAGAGCCACCTGATGGGGTTAGTTTCACCCTGATAGTCCGCTCAAAGTCGATACTGCTACCTACAATCCGTTCTAGAATGGGAATAAGGTATATCAAAAATAGAGATAGAACCCCTCCAAATATTGAAATTCCAAATCTGGAAAATATCGATATTGAGAAGCTAAATAAGATTTTGGAACAGGTAAAGAAGTTGGATAGAGAAGAGGTAAAAAAGGGAGTTGAAGTGATATTTAGAAACAACATAGAATATCCTTGGAATAGTGAGGATTTGGAGAGATTTACGATAGCCACTAGGCTACTCTCTTTGGGTAGTTCTGGGGTTAGGGTATATCTGATGCTACTTTTACCCTTTGTAAATAGAAGAAAATAAATTTGTTATAATTTTTGAGGATAACTAATAAAAAGGAAAGCTTATGGCTCTATTTGGTGGTTCAAATGCTAATGTAGAAGAACTTATTAGAGAAAATGAAAGCCTAAAACACAAATTAAAAGCTAATGAAGATGATATAGCGAGATTGAAGGGTGAAATTGATAGATTGGAGAAGAAACTCAATACCAAAGGGGAGTCTTTCGCCGATATTACAGTTACCCTTGCAGAAGACCAAAATTACAACCTTGTAAAAACATTGGCAGATATTAAAGACAGATTGGAAAGTAGTGTAGAAAAAGGTAACCAAGTTTTAGATGAGGCTTTATCTATCAAAGATAGTGCAATTGATGCAAGTGAAAGCATAGAATCTATTACAACCAATATGTCAGACTTGATGGAGTTGTCAAGCGATTCAAATAGCTCAATTGAATCTCTTTCATCAAGAGCAACAGAGATAAACTCTATTATCTCTCTAATCAAAGATATTGCTGAACAGACAAACCTGTTGGCTCTAAATGCTGCTATTGAGGCTGCGAGAGCTGGGGAACATGGACGAGGTTTTGCTGTTGTTGCCGATGAGGTTCGAAAACTTGCCGATAGAACCCAGAAGGCAATCGGTGAAATTTCCATTGTAATTCAGGCTATCCAACAGGAGATTCAAGATATTACAACCAAATCTGAAAATATGTTAGAAAATATGAATTTTGCAGCTGAAAAAGTTCAGGATTTGAATGATGTTCTCTCAACTGCTATCAACTACTCAGCCGATATTGCAGAGACTCAAAATATTGTAAGAAATCACATAGTATCAAATCTTACGAAGATAGAACACCTCCAATACAAAATATTTGCATATCAGGCTCTATATGGACATTCACATATGAAACATATTGAGACCCATAATCACTGTTCTCTTGGTATCTGGATGAATAGCGACACTACTCGCAAAGAGTTTGTCAAATCAACTATGTTTTCACGGCTTGAATCTCCACATAGACAGCTTCACGATATATTAGAAAAGATAGCCGATGTTGCCAAAGATGGACAACCGAATAAGCAATATATATCGCTTGCGAAAGAGCTTGAAAGTGCTACAAATATACTTTTTGATACTTTGAATAAAGTTATTGACGAAAGAGAGAAACATATCGAGAATGAACTCGACTGATAGCGATATACTTCGCAAAGTTCTACTACTCGCCCTCTTGAATAGAAAAGAGGGGGATACTATTCAAGATGTGATAGTTGAACTCGATTCAATTCAAGCAATGTCAATCAAAGAAGCTAAAAAACTTCTAAAAGAGTTCAAAAGAGAGTCCCTAATAGTTGATGGGGAACTCTCTCCTCTCGGTGTTGCAGAAGCCGAAAAAGCCCGGCTATTTTTCAAAATATAGTTTTTTGTAATATTTAAGATTATTAGGATTTGTATCTCCTTATAAACTTATTTAATATATATACATATTTGCAATATAGATTTATAATTCCAACTTCATAAAATCTCACATAAAGGTTCTATTATGGTTCAAGGATTACTATTAGTATCCTTATTGACCGTAATAGCAATATTTGTAGCAAGAGTTCCAGCTATTGCCGATTTAGGTTTTTCTCCTCTTGTTATAGGTATTGTTATTGGTATGGTCTATGCGAATACTATTCGGAATAGAGTTCCGGACTCTTTCCAAACCGGTATTGTCTTCTCAGCTAAGAAGATTTTACGACTTGCTATTATTCTCTACGGGTTCAGAATTACCTTTCAAGATATATACCAAGTTGGACTTGAAGGGTTTCTACTCTCTCTAATAATAGTTGTATCCACATTTGCTATTGGAACATTTGTGGGAATGAAGCTATTCAAACTAGATAAAGATACCTCTATGCTAACGGCTGCTGGTAGTGCTGTTTGTGGTGCTGCGGCGGTTTTAGCTACTGAACCAGTTTTAAAAGCTGAGCCGTATAAAAGTGCCGTTGCTGTCTCTACCGTTGTTCTTTTTGGAACTACCTCTATGTTTCTCTATCCAATTATCTACTCATCAGGGATTTTGGATTTAGACCCTTCTCAATTTGGGGTATATGTTGGTGGGACTATTCACGAAGTGGCTCAGGTTGTAGCTGTTCCTGCATCTATTCCAAATGCTGATGAGGTGATGGCTAATAATGCGGTCATTGTGAAAATGACGAGAGTAATGCTAATTGCTCCAATGTTGCTAATCTTGGGATTTGTCTTAGCGAAATTCTTTGCAAGTGGAGAGGTATCAGAGAAAAATAAAATTGTTATCCCTTGGTTTGCTGTTGGATTTATAGCTATGAGTGGGGTAAATTCTCTGCATATCATTCCAACCCAAATCGTTGAATATATCAATATAGTAGATACATTTTTGCTAACTATGGCTATGACAGCCCTTGGAATGGAGACCGCCATATCCAAATTTAAAAATGTAGGTTTAAGACCTCTCTATACCGCCTCTGTGATGTTTGTCTGGTTGGTAGTTGGAGGCTATTTCTTAACCAAACTTATTACCGAATATATCTAAGTTCGATAGTCGGCATTGATACGAACATATTCATAACCAATATCACAAGTATAGGAGGTGAATTCCCCATCTCCTAATCCTAAATCGCAATATATGGAAAATTGCGATTTCCGCAATATCTGATATGCTTTCTCTTCAACTTCTGGGGTGAATAGATTTTCACCCCTTCTATATACCTCTATATCTTCATAGGCAATAGTTAGATTTTTCTCACAAACCTCAACCCCACTTGCACCTATCGCCATAGCAATTCGCCCCCAATTCGGGTCTTCTCCAAATATTGCAGTTTTTACTAATAGAGAGTTGGAGAGAGTTTTAGCCACCTTTTCAGCATCTCTATCGCTTTTCGCCCCTGTAACTCTGAAAGCTACTAACTTTTTAGCTCCCTCTCCATCTTTCACTATCTCTAATGCGAGATGTTTCATGATGAGGTGTAGAGTTTCCCTAAATGAGACCTCATCGAAAAAGTCCTTTTTACCATTTGCCATTAGAAAAACGGAATCATTTGTAGAGGTATCTCCATCTACACTAATTGCATTGAAAGTGGTTTTAGTAGTTTCTCGTAAAAGTCTATTTAGAGTAGGGGTATCTATCTTCAAATCGGTTGTAATAAAAGCTAACATTGTAGCCATAGAGGGATTTATCATTCCTGCACCTTTTGCCATTCCTCCAACTCGATAACTTCTACCATCTGGTAATTGAACCTCTACCGCTATCTCTTTTGGTCTTGTGTCTGTTGTCATAATAGCTTTTGAAGCATTGAGATGGTTTTTAGAATTTAGGTCGAAACTTTTTGCCCCTTCAACTATCTTCTCAACGGGTAGAGGAGAGCCGATAACACCGGTAGAACTCATTACAGGATTATAAATAGGCAACTCTTTGGAGAGGGTCGAAAAGATTGAATATATATCCTGAATTCCTCTTTCCCCAGTCATAGCATTGGCATTTTTGGAATTTATTAGAATAAAATTGGATTTTTCTATCTTCTCTCTCTGAAAGTGTTGAAGGGGTGAAGCTTGAAACTTGTTACTAGTAAAAACAGCTCCAATATTTGCAATTGGGTCGCTGTAAATAAAAGCCAAATCTAAACTATCGTCCTTTATTCCACTATTCACTCCATCAGCAAAGAAACCATCAGGAGCGGTAACTCCTCCATTGATAAAAAATTGTTTGAACATCTCTTTCTCCTAAATCATCGAAATAGAGAATTCTATACCATCTCTAATATTTCTAGCCGATATTTCTGCCCCAATCC
>DTUW01000057.1 GCA_012963895.1 Campylobacterales bacterium
CTTTTTTCATAGAACTCCTTACGAAACTTGGAAAACTCCCCCCGTTGTATTGCTTTTCTCGCTTCTTTCATCAAACTCATATAGTAATAGAGATTATGGATAGTAGCTAATCTGATATAGGTTATCTCTTTTGCTCTATAAAGATGGTTCAAATATCCCCGTGAGTAGTTGCGACATGTATAGCAGTTACAAGCAGAATCGATAGGAGTGTCATCTCTTTTGTATTTAGCCGACTTTATACTAAGTCGCCCAAAGGTGGTAAAAAGAGTTCCATTTCTTGCATTACGAGTAGGCATCACACAATCGAACATATCTACCCCGCGATAGATATTCTCTATCAAGTCCTCAGGAGTTCCAACTCCCATCAAATATCTAGGTTTATTCTTTGGCATAAATTGGGTTGTCCATTCCACTATCTCATACATAACCTCATTAGGCTCTCCTACACTCAATCCACCAATTGCAAATCCATCAAAGTCCAATCCAACCAACTGGTGGGCTGATACCTTTCTCATCTCCTTATCTGTTCCACCTTGAATAATTGCAAATAGATTTTGGGACAGACCTATCCCCTTCTCTCTTTTGTGGGTCTGGTATTTCAAACTCCTAATAGCCCATTTGGTCGTCCTCTGAACAGATTGGAAAATTCTCTCTTTTGTAGCAGGTAGAGCGATGAGGTCGTCAAGCACCATCATAATATCGCTATTTAGAGAGTTCTGAATATCTATCACTTTTTCAGGGGTAAAGTAGTGTTTAGAACCATCTATATGGCTTTTGAAGTGGATTCCATTATCATCAGTCTTAGAATCTTTGAGGGAAAATGCTTGAAACCCTCCGCTATCGGTTAAAAAACTTTTATGAAACTTTGTCCAATTGTGAAGCCCTCCAAACTCTTCAACTATTTCAGGGGTCGGTCTTAGATAGAGATGGTAGGTGTTTGCTAATATGATGTCGGGCTGGATATACTGCTCCAAATCGATACTATCCAACCCCTTGATAGCCCCAGCAGTTCCAACAGGCATAAATACTGGGGTTTCAATAGTGCTATGGGCTGTCTTTATTACTCCATAGCGACTTTTTCCATCTTCTGCTAATACTCGAAATTCCATATATCTAATTGGTGTAGTTTTTTTCTAAATATTTGGTATCAAACTGGTTATTTACAAAATCTGGATTTTTCAAGATGGATTTATGAAAATCGATAGTCGTTTTTATTCCAGAAACTTGGAACTCATCTAATGCTCTTAACATTTTTCTAATTGCTTTCTCTCTATTTTCACTATGGACTATCAATTTTGCAATCATAGAATCATAGTAAGGAGGGACTATATAGTCCTGATATACATGGGTATCCACCCTAACATCTTTACCACCCGGGACTATCCATTTAGAGACTTTACCCGGAGAGGGGATAAAGTTTTTAGAATCCTCAGCAGTAATCCGACACTCTATTGCATGTCCTTTCAATTCCACCTCATCTTGCGATGGTAGTTTTTCACCCTCTGCAACCTTTATCATAAGTTCTACAATATCAAACCCACTAACCATCTCGCTAATAGTGTGTTCAACTTGGAGCCGAGTATTCATCTCCATAAAATAGTAGTTCAAATCACTATCTACGAGAAATTCAAAAGTTCCAGCCCCTTCATACTGAATATACTTAGTAGCTTCAATAGCCGATTGTTGAATAGCTGAACGGGTCTCATCGTCAAGTAGAATAGCGGGGGTCTCTTCGATTAGTTTCTGATGTCGTCTTTGGAGAGAACAATCCCGCTCCCCTAAGTGGATAACATTTCCATAGGAGTCGGCGATGATTTGGACTTCAACATGGCGAGGATTCTTGATATATTTCTCCATGTATATCCGTCCATCACCAAAAGCACTAACCGCCTCAGATTCAGCAGCGAGAAAAGAATTCTCCATTTGAGACTCATCTTCAACCACTCTCATGCCTCGACCACCACCACCGGCGGCAGCTTTCAAAATTACAGGGTAGCCAATCTCTTTTGCCCTCTCTTTTGCTTCTTGAACCCCCTTCAAAGCTCCATCTGAACCGGGAATTACAGGAATACCCGCCTTGACCATTACATCTTTTGCTTTACTTTTGTCGCTCATCAGTGCCATAGTTTCAGGGCGAGGACCAATAAATTTGATATTGTGGTGGTTGCAAATTTCTGCAAAAGATTGATTTTCACTCAAAAATCCATAACCGGGAAAAATTGCATCTGAGTTGGTAATTTCAGCAGCACTAATAATAGCTGGGATATTTAGGTAACTGTCGGAACTTTTCGCCCCTCCAATACAGATTGCAATATCTGCCTGTTTCACATATATAGCATCTCTATCTGCGGTGGAATAGACTACCACCGCCTCTTTTCCCATCTCTTTTATAGTTCTTAAAGCTCGTAATGCAATTTCTCCCCTATTGGCGATAAGAATTCTATTTATCTTTTTTCCCATCGTTATAGCTTCTCAACCTCAAATATAGGAGTTCCATACTCGACAGGCTGTCCATCTTCTACGAGAACTTTTAAAATTTTGCAATCAAATTCAGCTTCCCACTCATTCATTATCTTCATAGCTTCAAGGATTGCGATGGTTTGCCCCTTAGACACCTTATCCCCAACATTGACAAATCGCGGAGCATTTGGAGCTGGGGCAGCATAAAAAGTCCCAACCATTGGGGAATTTAGGGTAACTATTACCCTATCATCTGATGAGGTGGTGCTATCGGTATTGGCAGGGGTTTCAGGTTGTGAAATCTCTTCTGCCTCCACAGCCTTTGGAGGTTTGCTCTCCACTACCACCTCATCTCTCCCCTTTTCAACAGTTATCTCAAACTCTCCATTTTTTATCTCAACTTTTGATATGTTGCTCTCATTGACAATCCATATCAACTCTTTTATCTCTTCAAAGTTCATAAATCTTCTCCAAATAGTAATTACAAACTCTGAATTATACTATTGCTTATATTTCTCTTTGAAAAATCTCCAACACCAGAGAAAACCACCAATAGCAAGAATTGCAATAACTCCTATCTGAATCCAAGCCGATATTTTGATTGATTTTTCCAATATCTCTCCGTGTTCTTTATTGTCAATTTCGACATTTCCATATTTAGCAATATGGCTCATTAGGTCAATTGCTATATCACCCTCAGGGATAGATTTATGACAACTTAGACATACCCCCCGTCTATCAAGTTTCGAAAGTTGTTCAGAGTTTAAAGGCTGAGAGAGTTTGAAGTGGTGTCCTACTGTTTGCAATTGGGTTCCATTTTCATCTATAAATTTAGACCAATCCATATGTAGATTAGGGATAGCTTCAATCTGAGTTGAAGGATTTTCTGTTCCAAAGATTTCAGCTACATAAGATTTTGATGGGTCGCTATATAGCTTACCTCCATTGATTCCAAGTCCCATAGCTTTTGGGTCTGTATGACAACTTTCACAACTTCTCGACTCTTTTTGGATAGTGTGAGGTTGGACAGGAGCCATATCTATTGCAATCTGCCCATCTTTTCCACCACCTTCAACATTTGGAATTTTGAAGATGTGATTTTTCAATAGAGCTTTTCCATCTTTGCCAATAACTGTTATCGTAGTTTGACAGCCCGGAATAGTTGGAGATATTCTCCCCTCTCCATTTTGAGATAGTGCTGGATTTTCCCATCTCAGATAGGAACGACTTTCTGATATTTTCCCATCGATGAGGTATTTTCGTAAGTCGCCTCTCATGTCTCCTGTTGTCCCGTGTATATCGTGGTCGTGTGAAGCTTTCAACCAATCTACATGTTGTTTTCCATCTGAATAGTCTATTTTGACATGGCAACCATAACATTGAGGAGCCCAAGTGGCATGGCAGGTGTAACACTCCAATTTTTCCATATGTTCCGGAATTGTCTCCATTGCCACCTTTCCACTTTGGGATAGCTTTCCTTCTTGTGCTAACTTTTTCAATGGTTGTAGATTTATATCTTTACCACTTGCTAAATGGACGGTGATACTATTATTTTTCTCTCGAACTACATTGGTTAAAGGATTTCCACGAGCTGATAATAGATACCCCTCTTTTGGTTCGTAGACTGTTCCCATCTTTAAATAGGATTTCAAATCTTTGGTTACCCCTCTTCCCTGTTGAGGCAAATCTCTCCCAAATTCGTCTGAATATCCGAGAGGCAATTCCCAAGGATATTTTTTAGTTGTTCCGTGGCAATCTTGACACTCAATTTCAACAGCTCCTAAATTCGTTCCAATATTTAGACCATCTCCATGAACATCTGATGAGGTGTGGCAATCTTGGCACAACATACCTTTTTTAAAGTGTATATCAGATTGAAGGTGAATATATCTTTTTCCGTGTAGTTTCTTTTGTCCGTTGCCCTCTTCATCAAACGGCGAGTTATAACCACTCTCCATTAGCCCCTGATAGGACACTCCTATTCTCTTACCTCTATTATGACAACTATTACAACTCTCGACAGGGATACCTGAATAGTTTTGGTCGTGAATTTGGACTTTTGTTTTTCTACTCGATTGAAGTGAATGGACTAAGAGATGACCAGGGGTCTTTGGAATAGACTTATCCTCACCCTCGTAAATACCAGAGTTGGAATATGGAATATGACAAGAAGCACAACCTAAACCGCGATAGTCTCCGAAACTCTTTCGAGAGTCTCCTTTCATACCAGTATGACATCTCAAACACTCTTGACGGAGATAGGTATATACGGCTAATTGTGGATTCTTTTCCACCTCATCGGCTGTTGGAGCTTCTGGTAAATCTTTCATCTCTTTCGGGAATACTTGTGGTTCGAGTTTTTTCAACTCCTCCATATATTTAATATATTTTTCACTCCCTAGCTTCTTGTGAATATCCATATTTTCAGTATGGTGATAGTTTCCTATATTATGCTTATATCCATTTAATCCACCAAATCCCCACAATGCTCCTTGAATCTTTCCAGCCTCTGACATCATTAAAGAGCTGTATTGAGCTTCAACCTGTTGAGGGTGGCAGATACCACAAGTATTCTTATTTATCCACGGGGAGGTAGGTGAAGGATAGAACTCCTTAGGTCCTTTATGATTTGTAAAATATTCAACAGTCCCGTTATGGGCTTGTTCTTTGTTTTCTGCATCAGGATTCCCGCCGTGGCATACAATACAATCATTCTTAGGATACCCAGCTTTCTTAGCTATTCTATATATAGCCTTCATCATTTTGGAATTTGGGTCTTTTATAGGTTCAATACCTTGATGACAATTTAGACACGAATTTGCTGATAGCAGTGTTGAAAATAGAAACAGAAATATATAGAACATTGCAATCTCCTTTTTTACCAATCTACTCGTCGATGAGGTAGTTTCAAGGACTTATTCAAAATATCGACAGCTACCCCGTCCCCTTCATCGTCTGAATTTGTAACTTTGAATTCCTCTTCATCTTCTTTATAAAAACCTACTTCAAAATTACCTCTTGTAAGGTTTGTATCGTATTTGTTATACAACAGATATTGAGGTGCTTCAACTTCAATTATATAGCTTCTATTCCACCCTTCTGGGTCATTGAGAGAAATTCTATTTTTCTCTATGTCCAATTTGGAATCACTAGGCGGAATTAGTTCTATTCTATTATCAAAAATCTTATTAGCGATAATATCACGATGCCAATGAGGTTCGAAACTCGCCTTGCCAAAATTTGGATACTTTTCTGGTTCATCTAAATAGACCTCGTAGATATATGGAACAGACAAACTACTCTTAGTCGTCTCTCTATCTTCTACTACCATTCTTGCATATAGAAAAAGTAAATCCCCTGCTACTGAGGAGCTGTATTCGAAATTCTCTACCTCCAAGTTTTCGGCAATCTTTACTTGTATAGGACTGACAGGTCTATTAGTTTCTCTTTTGAAATTTAGGTATAGAGTGGTTTGGTATCTCCCTTTTTCCACTATCTGATTTTTGGAGATAGATTTCTGGATATTCAAAACACTATCCCTAATAGGTATCTCTTTTTGCTCTCCATCAAAGAGAACCATAGTAATATCTTTCGATTTGCTCTCAACTTCAAGAGGTATAGAGAGATTTATATCTTCACTATAACACTCTTTGAAAAAGTTTTCAACTATCTGATTTTCGCTATTTACAGCCTGAATATCTATCGTGATAGTTCCATTCATCTCATTGAGTTGATTTGCAATATAGGTATATCCTTGTAGTGAATTGTCCAATTTACTATTTACAATAAGTTTTGCTATTGCAAATTTCACAATTTTAGAAGCAGGTTTTATATATCGAACCTCATCAGGGGTATCATTCCTATCTATATTGGCGAATTCATATCCCGCCTTTTCGGATAGTGTGAAATTTACCTCTCCTATTTCACTATATTTGAGAGAGGTTGAACTCTCTCCATTTTTAAACTCTACTTTTTCATCTCCGCTAAGTTTTCCCAATTTGCACCCTGCTTTTAGTTCGCGATACTCCAAATCCAAAGATGAAAGATTGGTTTCATTGTAATTAGAAACAATAGAGTTTTTACCATTTTCTGCTAATGCAATTAGAAAAAAGTTTTTTCCAGCCTTAACCTCATCAACAGCCTCTAAATGGAAATGGTCGGGGCGGATTGCAAAATGGTCTTTTGAATAGAACTCTTTCCCTCCATATTCGATTTTGACCCGAACATCTTGGGAAACTTGATTTGATAAAAATGTAACTATTTTGGAGTGGGTTTCTCCAAAGTCGATAGATTGCTTTTCAACTCCATCAACTCCAACCAAAGAAACTTGGATAGGTTTATCCAATTCGAAATCTTCAACTGGTTGAAGAGGTAAATCTCCACCATCAACACAATAGACCTTTTTGAAATTGAATTTTTGAGATTTTTCAACCCATAATTTTGTATGACCATTTACAAATCTGAACATATAGGCTTTACGAGGGTTTATCTCATCTAAGCTCCAAAACTCTCCTGTGATGTCTTTCTCAATAAAGTCATCTCGAATCTTTTCAAGTTCTACAATTTTTGGAAGTCTTTTACCTTTGGATTGACAAAATAGTTTTGCATTGCTCCATCTCATTTGTGTATCGTAGTAAATTCCTGAAATTTTGGATTTCTTATTATCTATCTCTTTGAATGCCTCTACATCTATTTTGAGATTAAATTTTTCACCTGCTATCTTTGTTGATATGGTTTCATTTTTAGAATTGATGTCATATATAGAGAATTTGTATATCAAATCGCCGGAGTTTTCAGAAGCGACACCTGAAACATCACTTTGATATTTGTGGGAATTTGGTTTAACAATATTGAAATTTTTCCCACTATCTATAAATTTACCCTTTGTAATAAATAGTCCAGAAAAATCGACTCCCGTTTTTAGTTCCAAATCTCCATCAACAAACATATTAGCCGAAATCTTTGAACCTTGATTGACAATAAGCCCACCGCCATAAACTCCTAAAAATAGGTCTGACGGGCTACCGTTATAATTTATCTTTACATTGCTACCTATATATATCTTTTTAGCAAATATTGAAACTTTTCCAGATAGAACAATTTGGCTGTTGTCTTCAATTCTCAACTCATCATAAAAATAGCTACCAGCAGATATTTCCATTCTGCTATGGAATTTCGCAGAGCAACTAGATAGACCAAAAGAAAAGATATGACCAAATCTAAATCTAAACATATCAGAACATTTATTTTCATTTTTAATAAATGGACTTGTGATATTGACATCAAACCCTATCTTTGAAATTACTTCTGTATCTGATTTACATTCGCTATCCAGAACCAAATCATTTTTATAATAGAAATCTCTATATCCACATATATAAGCTTGGACAAATTGAGAGACCAAAATCAACAAAAATATATACTTTTTCATCTTTCCCATTCCAATAGGTTTTTGTCCATACTATCGAAATTGGAAATTTGATATATAAGATATATATACTAATTTCTGGATTTAAGAAACAGCCCAATTTTTGCCTTGCTCCAATAGGGGGCAAACCACATTTTTAACACTTCAAAATCTCCGTATATTGGAAAGTTTGAAAAATTTAAGTTTCAGACCAATTTTTAGGATTTTCCAGCTCTTGTTTTGTTCCAAAAATTCCTATTTTTTACTGGAAATTTTTAAGTTTAGAGGTAAAAATATGACCTTTCCAAGCAAAAGACCATCTATATTCTGAAATATATATTACTTTCAGAATATAGATATATTTATCAGATTTTAAATCTCCCAATTTTTACTCCCCTATAAGAATTTGAAACAAGATTTTTCAGAAGCCCGAAAATAGGGATTAAGGAAAAATTAGGATATATTCAATATATCTATCATATTCATTCAATCATCTTATTTATATCCAAAAATAGAGCAACTCCAAAATTAGTTGAAAAATTTCAGGATTTAAAACTGAAATATATATTTAGTCTCTATATTTATGTATATATTCAGATTTTAGG
>DTUW01000058.1 GCA_012963895.1 Campylobacterales bacterium
TATTAAAAAATTTGGCAAGAGGTAATTTTGCCGATGAGGTAGTCTCAATCACCCCGATAAAGGCTGATTGGACTTCATATCAAAAGTTGAGAGAATTGGAAGAATTTATCAGATAGTTAATCTATTATCCTGTTCGCAAACATGCTCTTTAACTTTGTCTAGGCTGTGTAGGATTTGTGAAAATTCTTTTTCAAGTTTCTTACTGTGTTGAACTATACCGGTAGTATTTCCGTCTGTTTCACCTGAAACAAGTTCCTGCAACTCTTTATATAGGGTGTGTATCGCTTTCGTAAGGTCTTTCCAATCTTGATTATATGCAAATCCCTCTTTTCTATTCATGGCCATCCAGCTATGGAGTTCACTCTCTGTTTCGCTTGGAATAAACCAACTATCATTGCTATCCATCAATTTAGCAAAGCTTCTGTCTTTCAAATCCAACATATCTATAAGATATTTATTACTATCGATAATAAATTTGGTTCGACACATTCTTCTATTTGCATCAGGATTGATAGAGACACTTGAAGAGATAATATTCAAATCTTTTACAAAGCTACTACCTTGATAGGCGATATTGTCCATCTCAGCTATCAGATTCATATTATTACTATTTTCACGATTGAGAGAGACAATAGCCTGTTTCATCTTCTCAACTATTTTGAATTGTATATCTATCTGTTTAGAGACTGTCGCTATCTCCTCTAAGAGTTTGCTGGTATTCTTATTCATATCCCCCAGTGTAGATTGGATAGTATCGGCGAGTTGTCTAATTTCGTCAGCCACTACTGCGAACCCGCCTCCATGTTTTCCAGCTCTACTCGCTTCAATAGCTGCATTTAGAGATAGTAGATTGGTCTGGTCGGCAATATCTAAAATTGCTTCCATGATATTATCTAAGATACCTGATAGCTCTTCTGCATCTTTGATTTCCTTAACTATACTTTTCATTCCATTTTCAAAAGAGATAATATGTTTCATAGTATCATCGAAATCTTTTCGCTGTTTAGATAGGGCTGTTCTCACTCCCTTGACCCCAAGTTCTAAACTTTGGCTAAGTCGTAGGAAGTTTTTATTGTGATAAATAATCTTTGCAAATATCTCATTATTCTTAGTATTCAAAATATGGAGTAGATGGTTTAGAGTTCCTAACTCTCCCGAGAGGTCACCTCTATTCTCAACCTCATCGACAAAATTACCTCTTGCCAAATTTTTTAATACACGGTTACTATATGTTAGATGTTCATGTAGGAATTGGAATAATCTATTTATCTTTGCTTTGATATTCATCAATTCAGGGTGGATAGGCTCAATCTCAATTTGATACATAAAAAATCCTAAATGGGCTTTTTGGATAACTGAATTGAAATTTTCTACAAACTTTCTATCTTGGATTAGTTGATTCTCTAAGCTCTTAGCTTTATCTGCCAACTTTTGGACAAATTGTCCTAGCTCATCTTTTTCATCTGATGAGACAATTTTAATATTTCTATTGCTATATTCCAAAATAGAATCGATTGCATTGAGGTTACTTGTAAGGTTTTGGATATTTTTCTTGATTTTCGCTATGACATATATTCCAATGGAGACAACCACAAAGATAGCCAATACAACAAATACTATAAATCCTATACCAACAGGAATAGCTACATTATTGAAAAATTGGCTTTCTCCCTCCAACATCTTATTCGCAGAATGTATCAGATACATAATTTCGCTTTTCTGAATATTGATAGCTTCGGTTATTTTTTGGTTCAATTCTTTAAGTTTTTCTAATTTTTTCTCTATATTGTCTATATTGGCTATAATAGAACTATATTCGTCCCACTCTATATATTGGTAGAGGTTTTGAAAAATATATTTCGTATTAGATAAAGCAATTAAAGTATTTTTAATATGTTCTTCTAAATTTATTGAAGCTCCTAACCCCTCAGAACTATTTTTCAAAATGGAGTTTGCCAGTTCCAAAGCTTGAAAAAGAGAGCTAACAACTCCTTGCAAAATTTCCAATCTTGCTTCTTTCTTTGCAAGTTGTTCCAAAAGCAAACTACTATTATGTTCAATATTTATCATTTCTCTCTCTACAAGAATAGAATATAGTGGAACTTGTGGAATTTGAATAAGATACTCCACCTCATCAGAGCTATTAGTTTCTGTTTCAACTTTTACCAATTCCTCTTTTCTATCTTCCAAAAGTTCAACTATCATATAAGACGATTTCGCATCTGCCAATCTCTCTTGTGAAATATTGTATTCCTGTGAGAGTTCCGCAATTTCGTTTTGGAATTTTTCGATTCTATCTCCTAACATATTTTTAGCTCTATCTGATGCTGAAAATATATCTTGAATATGTTTTTGGATAATTCCAGCATCAGTTGCTATCTCTTTATCAACTTTTATAGCTTTTTCAAGGTTCTCTTTTTGGTTTTTTATTGAAATATCGATAGTAGAAACAGCCACTTTATAGAGACTACTATCTTCTAATTGGGCTATCTTATCAACCATCTCAGAAATATATCCCAACTCACTATCCATATATTGGATATAGTTTGGGTTGCGATAGTTTATGGCTCTTTTATCAATCTCAACCGCCTTATTGATAATATTTTCAATGTATATATCTATATCCCCGCTTGTCTTGATATTCCACAATAAAAAGATTGAAAACAGGAATATTAGAACAATAGAGACTAGAAATATCACCATTGTAATAGCGAACTTACCACTGATAGATAGATTATCAATCCATCTACCTTTTAATATTTGTGTAAAACTTCCAGCAGACATCTAGGATTTCCTTTTATAAAATTTGGAATAAGTTTAATTTTAACTAAAAAGGAATAAAGATAGCACTTCCTCGACTATTAGAGACCATCAAAATAGCTAACGGAACTTATCAAAATCTACTATTTCACCAGTGGCGAATAGATTGGAGTAGAAAAAGATTGGGATATAGAGATAGGATAGTTTTGAAACTACCACAACCTCCACAACATGGAATATTTCGGACTAGGGTTCTCTATTCCAAAAATATAGAAGATATTCAAATACTACCATATACTCCAAAAAAGTTCCAAACTTTTTCATTTGCATATGATGACCATATAGACTACTCTTTGAAGTTTGCAAATAGAGAAGCAATAGAGAAGTTACGACAAAAGTATTTGAATGGAAAAGATGATATTTTGATTGTCAAAAATGGACTAATTAGAGATAGCTCAATAGCTAATATCGCTTTCTGGAATGGTGAAAGTTGGATAACTCCAAAAACTCCACTTTTAAAAGGGACAACTCGCGAACGACTACTAAGGGCGGGGGTGCTGGTTGAAACAGATATTGGAGTTGATGAGGTAGAGCAGTTTCAAAAGATGGCAATAATGAATGCTCTACTAGGATTTTATGAAATTCCAAATTTCCAACTATTTTGACTGCTCGACCTGTTCAGCTTGGCTATTCTTGAATAGCACTCTAAATTTTGCTGTCTGGTTCTCTTCGTTGAAATCGTAAAATTCGACCATTAGGGCTGACCTTCTATTAGCCAAAGGGATTAGGAAACTATTTCTATTGTAATCTTTGTATAGTATATATTGGTGTGGGAATTTGTCATAGTTCGCAAGAACCACTAAACCACTATTGATATACAAAGTCCAACGGAAAAAGAAATCTTTTTCTCTAACCTTGTCATATATTTTATATGCCGATATTTCATCTTTTTTCAATTCTGTATCAAATTGAATATCCCAATAGCTACCAAAAAGAAGGAACGGAAAGAGTAACCAAAATAGCCTATTCACTTTTAGACAAAATATCAGCCATTTTGGACATGTAAAATGAGACTTTTCTAAGGTCTATCTCTCTGCCGTTTGAAAAAATATACTCCTCTACCTTCTTCTCCACCTCATCGCCATACTGCTCCTCTAACAGCTTCTCCATCGCTACAAACTTTTCAATAATTTTTTCCAACTCATCTACCACAACAGTGCCATTAGCATTAAAGAGAATATCAAAAAACTTCTCTTTTGGATTGCTATGTAGAAAGTCATCAACATCATTAAATAGGTTCATCATATTTCACTCCTTAGATGCTTGTAATATTTTGTATATTTTATCTTCTGTTTTGGTAATTACTCTGAATTCTACTCGTCTTGATAGCTCCTCGTTCTCTTTTCCCTGTTCCAAGATAGGTTTAGCAAACGAAAGCCCATTAGCCCTAAAATGTTTGATTAGCCAATCCAAATTATCTTGAACCTCATCGATACGAATGCAATAGTTGAGAACTTGGAAAGCTCTATTTTGAGAGAGACGAGCATTATTGATATACCGCTCTATCTTACTTTTTGCATGTCCCCATTTTGATGAGGTATGCCCCTCAATCCGTATCTCATCTATTTCAGATTTGAATCTCTTATCTGTTAGGACTTTGATATATCGAGGGAAAAAATCATCTAATATAGATTTGAATTTTTCCCTAATCTCACTTTTACCAGTCTCAAATAGAGTTTCAGGGGACTTAAAACGGAAAGTATTATTATCCAATATCTCAGCATTCCACTTTTTCAAATCTTTACTAAATTCCTCTTTTAAAGCTCGATTTAGGGCTATCTTACTCTCATTGTAAGCAACCGCTATGTTTCTAATCTTCTCCTTCTCTTGTTCAACCTCTATCATATATCCAATAGAGATAAAGAGAAAGACCAGCATCAACCCCGACATCATATCGGAGATAGAGAGCCACGGATTAGAAACTCGTTTCATCTATATTTTCCTTGTGTCTATATAGCACCTCTTCATAATCTTTTTGGAAACGGGTAATAATTTGGGTTAGCCCCTTATTCAACTCTTCAAGGGATACCCTAAGGGCTTCTGGAATCTGTTCCCCCATAATTTTGAAATGGTTGGTAATGACATTTATCTCATACCGTTGTCTTTCAAGCGATTCATAAGCATATTTGAAACTTTCAGTTACCCCCTCCATACTTTTGGCAAATGTATCTTGAATAAATTTACTATTTTGAGAAACTGCATTAACAATAGACCTGTTCATCTCTTCAAAACTCTCTTTTTGCAGACTATTACCATTTTCAATAGTTGCAGATAACTCTTTGAACTGTTTGGAGATTGATTGAACCTCTCTATCCATCTCTTGAAGAACACTTTCTATATTTGGTAGGAGTTTTGAGAAAATATCCAAATTGTTTTGGAGTTCTCTAATATTGGCTTGTGAAGTTGTTACTATTTCAGATAGTCCACTATATACCTTACCTATTTTCTCGTTAGCTTCTGCTATATCTAAAATACTCTCTCGAACTTTTTCAATCGATGAGGTGGAGGCTTCTAATCTCTTCTCCATGTCGTTGATATGGTCTTTGTATTTTTCTTGCCAATTCACAAGTTCGAAGACTGCTTCATTTAGCTTCTCAAAGTTGCCACCAAACTGTGTGGTGAGGTTTGAATTGAAATCTGAAATTACTCTCTCTAATGCCTGTATTATCTCCTCTGTCGCTCCTCTTGAAAGTTGCTTAGTAGCCTCTTCCATAGATTGATTTAGTTTATCAAAGTTCTCAGATAGCATCTTTTGAAGGGTAAAGGTAGCTCTGGTATTTTGGTTTTTTATATCAATTAGAGTTTTTAGAATAGCTTCCAGCTCCTTAGATTTAGATTCGCTTTCCTTTTCCCGAATATTTCGCACCACCTCATCAAGTTTAGAAATCAGGGCGGTATTGTCCAATCTAGGTAGATAGGTAAGAGAACTATCGATATTCGCCAATTTGCTATCTATCTCAAACAAAATATTATCTTCTGAACTATTCCCGGTAATATAGTCTCGTATTTTCTGGTATATACTTAGAAAAATGGCACTACTCATACCAAAAATAGAGGTAGCAAATGCAGTTTTTAGACCGATAAGAATATTATGGACACTATTTTTCATACTTTCAGGGTCGAAGTGTTGAAGCCCGATAAATATTCCTACAAAAGTTCCCAGAACTCCAACACTAACTATCTGCCCCTTGAAATCTCTTTTTAGAAAAATCTCTCCTATTGTAAGGATTAGAATTAGAATGGTAAAAACTATATTTGGAGGGGTTGTGGCAAATAGGGTAGCAAGTAAGCCTGATGATGTCTCCATATTAGAGCCTCTCTATTGTGATTTACTATTTTCAAAATATTATCAAAAAGGGGGTTGGTTATAATTTCGGATATTCAACCATAGAGATAGAGGAATGTTGGTAGCACCAAGTCTATTATCAGCCGATTTCGGAAATTTAGAAAGAGATGTAAAGAGAGTTTGTGAGAATGGAGCCGATTTGGTTCATATCGATGTTATGGACGGCCATTTTGTTCCAAATTTGACGATAGGTCCTCCTGTTGTTGAAGCGATAGCTAAGAGTTCTACTAAACCGTTAGATATCCATTTGATGGTAGAAAATAACACCTTTTTTGTTGAGCTTTTCGCTAAATATAGTCCTAAATATATCTCCTTCCATGTTGAAGAGGAGAAGCACCCCCACCGACTTATCCAAAAAATCAAGGAGTTTGGAATAGGTTCAGCAATAGCTCTCAATCCCCATACCAGAATAGAAGAAATTGAATATCTTCTGCCCGATTTGGATATGGTTCTGATAATGAGTGTAAATCCCGGATTTGGAGGGCAGAAATTTATTCCAAATGTAGTTCCAAAGATTGAGAAACTTAGGAATTTGATAGAGAGACTTGGAACAGAGACATTGATAGAAGTTGATGGAGGGGTTTCAGATAAAAATATAGATATTTTGAAACAGGCAGGGGTTGATATTGTAGTGGCTGGTAGCTATATATTCAAACACTCCAATATTAGAGAAGCGATAGAGAGCCTAAAATGAGGTTGTGGAAATCACTATTAGCAATCTCCTATCTCCTCCCTCCACTCTATGGAGATACAAACTCCACCAGTGCTAACTCTATTCGAGAGTGGAATCTCTCATCTCTTACAGTTCGCCAAAAGGTCGAGAATAGAGATAGTAATTCAGATTACCAAATTGATGGGATACCCCAACAGAGCTACTTTCAAGTTTCCCATAAAAAAATAGTTTCTCCTCCAATCAATATTGGATACCTATTGGGTGGATTTGTCCTAATTTCTGGAACTGTTCTCTATCTTCTATCTCGTAAGAAGAGGAGACAACCTATAAAAGAGCTACCACTAGACCTAAGATTGGGAGGTATCGTCGATTTAGAAGCCCTTGAAAAGAGATTCAAGAAAAATCAAGAGAATTTTAGAATGAGAATTCCACGAGCCTTAAAAGGGTATATCACCGCAATAGGAGAGGTGGAATTAGATGATGATATTCAGATTTACAATATCTATGTTTCTGAGAATATCGATGATGAACAACCCATATTTACTCTAAAAATAGAGGTAATAGAGAATATTATTTCAGTGGCTAAACTCTTTACCCTCTTTGAGAAGGTGCAACCTTCCAATATGAGAGAGTGGGAAAGATGGCTAGATGGTTCTCCTGATGAACCTCCATACCTTGGAGGATTGGAGTTCTCTATTAGAAGCGGAGAGACATATAAGAGAGTTTGGGAAAGTGGAGTAGATGAGGTAGTTAGAACCAAATTTATTGAAAACATCATTACCGAAAAAGGGAACTACGAGACCCTAAATATTGTCTCTCTCTATGGTCGAGAGTTGGAACATGGAGAGATAGAATTCCTCTACCTTGCAAATATTGAAGATGCGAATTTGAATAACTTTATCCGCATAGAGCTGGGGATAGCGGTTAAAGAGAGTGAATTAGTAGTTATCTAAATCTCATCTATACGAACTAGCTTCACATCTCCCAGAAGGGGGCGAATTTGTGAAAGAGCTTTTAGGGTGGCTTTATGGGGGTGTCCAATTGCAATTGCATATCCCCGCTTTTTTGCGATAGCTATCGCTTTTCTAATTTGTCCAGTGATATATTTGACATCTAATTTATTGTCCAGAAATATATCTCTACGAATATACCTAAGTCCTAACTCTTTTGATACCCTCTTCACAACACTTTTAGAGGTCGTTAAGCTATCGATAAATTGGATATTGTATCTATGCAAATTCTCCAATAGAATTTTCATAGAGCGATAATCGGCGGTAAATTTGCTACCTGTATGGTTATTGGTATATCGCAAACTTGGAAATTGTCGGACTATCTGCCTAACTCTCTTTGCTATCCTCTTTCGACTATCTCCAACATGGAGGGTGTCAATCTCTTCACGGGGAAAGTGGATAGCCTCTAATGGAAAATGAATCATAAAAACTTCTTCATTTTTTGCATATTTGGGAGTATTCGGGTGGTTTATATCTGCTGGAAAAAATGAGATAGTTAGTGGCAGATGGAGAGCTTTTATGTTTTTTACCTGATAGTCATAAGCTACATCATCGATAATAATAGCTAGTTTTGGTCGCTCTTGTTCTGGCTCTTTTGGAGGAGGTGGAGAGGGGGGGATTTCTTCTATCTCCTCTATTTCATCATCTTTCAAATCCTCTTTTAGAGAGTTATATAAATCTTGAATTTCGGAAAGGTATTGGCTATTTGAAGCAATATCTATATTGGATATATTCTCCTCTTGATATATCTCATCTTCTGAATAGCTAGGTTCTACTATCTCTATCTGGTCGTGTATGTCATCGTTGCTAATGGAGTCGTCGATAATATAGAAAAGGGTGGAGGCAAGAGATAGGAGGGTAACGGCAATTATGCTAAGAATTATCTTCTGTTCTGTTTGCTGTTTTTTTGACATCTTTGCCGACAGAAACTTCAACTTCCAACATATCTATATTCAGCTCTCTGCTCTGCTCCGTTTTGATAGTAATATCTTCAACTTTTAGATACTTTTGAATAACTTCTACTATATCTCTTCTCAAATCGTCCATAAATGGAAAGTGGGTATTGGTTCGTTCGTGAGCCAATACCAATTTTAGTCTCTCTTTCGCCTTTTCGGCACTTCTCGCCTCTTTTCTACCTATCCACTTCTCAAATCTATCTAAAAAATTCATTATTGGAACCACCTTTTAAAAATAGCGATTAGACTTTTATCAACCGATAAATCTACAAAAGGGACATCGTTTCCTAAAATTCTTTGGGTGATATTTTTGAAAGCATCTCCCGATTTAGTTCCACTTTTCCTAATTACAGGCTCACCCATGTTGGTAGAAGAGACCACATGTTCATCATCTGGAATAACTCCGATAAGTGGCAAGGCTAGAATATTTACCACATCTTGGATAGCTAACATATCCCCTTTTTCTACCAAATCCGGTTTAAGTCGGTTGATAATGATGTGCTTATCCACCTCATCGCCGTTTTGAGCTTTAAGAGACTTTGCATCTATTATCCCAATAACTCTGTCGGCATCTCGGACTGATGAAACTTCTGGGGTAGAGACGATAAGGGCTCTATCGGCAGCAAGAATTGCATGTTCAAACCCGCTTTCAATACCGGCTGGGGAGTCGATAATGACATAGTCGAACTCACTTTTTAACTCATCAACTAACTTTTTGACCTTCTCTTTATCAAGAACTGTTTTATCCTTAGTTTGCGAGGCTGGTAAGAAATAGAGATTTTTACTAAATTTGTCATTTATCAATGCCTGTTGCAATCGACATTTTTCATCCATTACATCTATTACATCATAGACTATTCTATTTTCAAGCCCCAATATCATATCGAGGTTTCTAAGACCTATATCGAAATCTACCGCTACCACCTTTTTACCTGCCTCAGCCAGACCGACAGAGATATTAGCGGTAACGGTAGATTTTCCTACTCCACCCTTTCCACTTGTAACAGTAATTACTGTTCCCATTCTATTCCTCTTTGAAAAATTACACCCCTGAAAAGGGGTTATATATTAGTTTTTCTCTTTATCTACTATCTTGTTTGCCTGAATCCAAGGCATCATTTTTCTAAGTCTCTTACCTACCTGCTCAATTTGGTGGTTTTCTAAATTTCTTCTTTCGGCAGTCATTCTAGGATATCCAGCCTGTCCTTCTAATATGAAATCTTTCGCAAACTTGCCGTTTTGAATCTCTTTTAGAATCTCTTTCATAGCTTTTCTAGAAGCCTCTCCAATCACTCTTGGACCAGATACCATATCTCCATATTCAGCAGTGTTGGAGATTGAATATCTCATGTTTGCAATTCCACCCTCAAACATCAAATCTACTATTAGTTTTAGTTCATGAAGACACTCAAAATATGCCATCTCTTCTGGATACCCTGCATCTACCAAAGTTTCAAAACCTGCTTGAACTAGTGCAGAGACCCCACCACATAGAACCGCCTGTTCTCCAAATAGGTCTGTTTCTGTCTCATCTTTGAAAGTGGTCTCAATAATTCCTGTTCGTCCTCCACCGATAGCAGAAGCATATGAGAGGGCTAACTCTTTTGTATTCCCGCTAGGGTCTTGATAGACAGCGATGAGGTCAGGAATTCCTCTACCAGCTACAAATTCAGAGCGAACTGTATGACCTGGTGCCTTTGGAGCTACCATCATAACATTGATATTTTCAGCTGGAACTATTCGCCCGTAATGGATATTGAAGCCGTGTCCAAATGCGATAGTTGCACCATCTTTCAAGTTTGGAGCTATCTCATTTTTATACACCTCAGCCTGAACCTCATCAGGTAATAGAATCATTACCACATCACCTTTTTTCACAGCCTCAGCCACTGGCAAAACTTCGAAACCTTTCGCCTCAGCCTTTTTCCAAGAGTTGGAACCCGGTCTAAGTCCAACTACTACATTGACCCCAGAGTCTCTCAAATTTTCAGCATGGGCATGTCCCTGAGAACCGAACCCTATCATTGCAACGGTTTTCGATTTGATAATATTGATGTCGCAATCTTTATCGTAATATACATTTAGAGCCATTGATAACCTTTATAACCAATTTTGAATTCAAATTCTATCAAAGTAAAGGAATATTATGTTAAATATAGTTCTCCTCTCTCCTCAAATTCCTTGGAATACTGGGGCTATTGGGCGGGTCTGTGTCAATACAGGGGCTAAGTTGCACCTCATCGAGCCGTTAGGATTTGAAATTGATGATAAGTCTGTTCGACGAGCAGGACTGGATTACTGGAAAAAGTTAAATCCTACAATTTGGAAAAGTTTTGAAGAATTTCGAAATTTCTATATCGATAGAGAAGATAGATTTTTCTTTGCTACAACCAAATCAGATAGACCCTATTTTGATGTCCAATTCCAAAGAGGAGATTTTCTATTTTTTGGAAGCGAGACGGCTGGAATTCCAAAAGAGATATTGGATAGGTATAGAGAGAGAAATATCACCATTCCAATGAGAAGAGAGGGGAGAAGTCTAAATTTAGCTATCAGTGTCTCTATTATCCTCTACAAAGCGATAGAGCAGAATTTTCAGGATTTCTATCTATGAGGCTCTTAGTTTCGGCACTTGAACCATCGGCTAATTTGCATTTAAAAAATATTTTGGATACCTTTTCCAAATCAGTGGAGATATGCGGTATCTTTGATAGCTCCTTAGGCTCTCCGCTATATCCCTCCTCAGATTTTGGGGTGATGGGTCTCTTTTCAGTAATTCCAAAAATTTTGAAAGCTAAACGGGCTATATCCAAAATGGTGGAGCTTGTGGAGAGTTGCGATAGAGTTCTGCTAATCGATTCCCCCGCCTTCAACTTACCCCTAGCAAAAGCGATAAAAAAGAGGTTTCCTAACAATAAAATCATCTATTACATTCTCCCGAAAATTTGGGCTTGGAATAGCAAGAGAAAAAGGGATATAGAGCAGTATATAGATGTCCAAATTTCTATATTTCCGTTTGAAAAAAAGTATTATCCAAACTCTCTCTATTTTGGTAACCCTTTGTATAGAGAAGATATTCCATTTCCGAACGAGAGAAGATATATAGCCTTTTTACCGGGTAGCCGAAAATCTGAAATCCTCCACCTTATGCCTCTATTTCGAGAGATTGCAAAGAGAAGAGAAGAGCCAAAAATATTGGTAGTTCCTCCAAATATCGATATTTCCATATATGGCGATATTTCAGAGTTCGAAATATGGAGAGATACCCAAGAGGCTTTGGTAAATTCCAAATTTGCCTATATTTGTAGTGGGACTGCTACCCTTGAAGCCTCTATTATTGGAACTCCTTTCGTTTTGGTATATAGAACTAATCCGATTGAGTATTGGATTGGAAAAAGGGTGGTTCAAATTCCATATATAGGACTTGCCAATATTATCTTTTATGAGATGAATATAGGAAAGGAGTTTCATAGAGAATATATTCAAAATTTCGATATTGGAAAGTTAGTCGATGAGGTGGAGAGAGTAGATAGCAAAGAGTTTTTAGAAAATTCGAGAATTTTACGAGAACTATTAAAAGGAGATATTAGAGAGGTTGGAAAGGTGATAGAGGGGTAAAATGGCAAAATGTCTGCATATTGTCGCTAAATGAATATTTCCAAAAGTTGCAGGAAATATTGCCTTTTTCCTCGATGAGGTGGAGGGTAAAACAAAACTACCCCCAAACACTGGGGGGGGAGGAGGAGATTATACCCCTGCCTCTTCTCGTCGTTGGAGATACTCCCATTGAGCATCAACTCGCCGTTGCCACTCTTCAATAATATGTTCGTTTTCAGGTTTAAATAGATGTTTAAATCTACCTTGTGCAGCTAGATATTCTCTAACAGGGATTACCTTTTTAGGTCGGTAAGTGATATTCAATTTAGTTCCATCTACAATCTCATAGAGAGGGAAAACAAGAGAATCTACCGCTAAATCAGATATGGCAATAGTGTCTTGTGCTGGGAATCTCCATTCAGTGGTGCAGGCAGACATTGCATTGATATATACAGGTCCTTCTACCTCAAACCCTTTTTGGATTTTCTTTATCATATCTTTCCACTTATTAGGAGCAACTTGTGCCACATACGGAGAGCCGTGAGCAGCCATAATAGCTAACATATCTTTTTTATGTCTCTTTTTACCGTATGAAACCCTACCAGCTGGTGATGTGGTTGTAGAAGCTCCAAGAGGGGTCGAACCAGAGGATTGACCTCCCGTATTTGCATAAACTTCATTATCGAGGGTGATATACATAATGTCGTGTCCCCGTTCGAAAGTTCCAGAAATCCATTGGAAACCAATATCATACGAAGCACCATCACCCCCAAAAGCTACAAATTTTGGAGTTCGTTTAGGTTGTAAAAGTCGTCCTTTTCTCTTCAATGCCTTATACATCGCCTCAGCACCAGCAACAGCGGTTGCTGCATTCTCAAAACCGATATGTATCCAAGATGCATCCCAAGAGGTGTAAGGATATACAGCGGTGCAGACTTCAAGACAACCGGTAGCTGCTGAAATTACCAAATCGTCATTAGTAGCATTTAGAACTTCTCTAACTATAATTGAGTGGGCACACCCCGGACAGAGAAGATTAGCCCCTTCAAATCTATCAGCCGATGTTGAAAACGATTTCAGATTTTTGATTTTCTTTTGAGCCATTATTTCCCCCTATTCACTAAGCTAGCATCAAAATATTCAAGCTTAGGTCCTCTAAGATTGACAAATTGTTGAACTGGACTAATTCTCTTTCGTGCTTTTCTATTTTGGTCAAGCTCTCGGAATATATTTTTAATCATCTCAACCGTAATATCTCTACCACCAAGACCATATACATAGTTCAACACAATAGATTTTACTCCGTGTCCCATTAGAACCCCTGAAATTTCGTTATACAACATTCCAACGGTTCCATTTGGAGAACTTCTATCAAGAGTTCCAATAGCTTTTACTTTTTTCAAAACCTCTCCAAGTTGTTCAAATGGGAAAGGTCTAAGAACTCTAATTCCAACAACTCCTGCTTTAATCTTTTCCTCTTTTCTCAAAATTCTTGCAGCAAGTTTTGCAGTCTCTACTGTTGTCCCAAGTGCAACTATCGCAACTCTCGCATCGTCCATGTAGAAATCTTCTACTATTTTGTATTTTCTACCTGTTTTCTTTTCAAACTCTTGGAAGACCTCATCAATCTTAGGAAAAACTTTGGTCATCAGGTCATTATGTTGTCTCGCCTTATGTTCAAAATGCCAATCCTCCTCAGTTTGAACTCCATAGGAGATAGGTTTTTCAAAGTCCAACATAGCATTCATAGGTTTGAACTCACCTACAAACTCATAAGCTTCATCATCACTTAGAGGAGATACATTTTGGGCAGTGTGAGATGAGATAAATCCATCTTGATGAACCATTACAGGCAATCTCACATCGTGGTCCTCTCCAATTTTGAAAGCCATCAACCCCATGTCATATACTTCTTGTGGGGAGAAGGTATCAAGCTGAATCCACCCAGAATCTCGACCAAGATACATATCTGAATGGTCTCCATTTACATTTAATGGAGAGGCTAAGGCTCTATTTACAACATGTAAAACAATAGGTAATCTCATTCCAGAAGCTTGATAGAGGGTCTCAACCATGAGGGCGAAACCTTGAGCAGATGTTGCAGTAGCAACCCGACCACCAGCAGCAGATGCACCTATACAACCAGACATAGCTGCATGTTCAGATTCAACCATCATATACTCACCATCAACATATCCATCAGCTAAAAACTTAGCGAAAGTCTCAACTATTGGAGTTGATGGGGTGATTGGATAGGCTGATACTACATCTACCTGAGCCTGTCTAAGAGAGTGGGCAGCGGCTAAATTCCCGTCCCAAACCTCAACTTTTTTAAGTTCCATCTTTTCAGCCATTATTTCTCCTTCTTTGATTCTTTCTTAGGCCACTCAGCTAATGCCTCTTTTTCGTCCTTCTGTTCAGGGAACATTAGGAGTGATTTTGGGCTTGTTGGACAAACTTCTACACAAATCCCGCACCCTTTGCAGTGTTCCATGTCGATACCAACCATCTTTTGGTCTCTTGAAATAATAGACATATCAGGACAATATATCCAACAAAATTGACAATGGATACAATAGTCTGGATTGAAAACAGGTTTTAAAACTCTCCAATCTGCAACAGAAGCAGTATAGGAGTTGGATTCTGAATATGGTCTATTTTCTGGAAGAGTTGTAGCTATATCTGAAACTTTTGTTTCTTTTTTAAAAGAAAAGAGGACACTACCAGCATCAAACTCGTCCCACCCTTTATACTCTTTTGTCATCTCTGCTCCTTACTTTACTTCATTGTATGCTATCTCAATAGCTTTCATGTTTGCATCGATAATTTTTTGAGGGAATTTGCTTAAAACTTCTTTCATCTTTTCCTGGAAAAAGTCGAGTTCATACATTCCAGACACTTTCATCAAAGCTCCAAGCATAGGGGTATTTGGAATAGGTCGCCCTATCGTGTCAAGCGATATTTGGATACAATCGACAACATAAACATCTTTCCCCTCTAACTCTGGTTGAGACTTGATGAGTTCATCTTTTGATAGATGAGTGGTGATAATATACTTAGTCGTCTCTTTCTCATTTAGGGTGATATTGTCGGTATATACCAAAGCCGGATCGATTACCAAAACATAATCTGGCTTCATAAATTTCTCGTGGTTGATAATCACCTCATCGCTAACTCGATTGTAAGCAGTCATTGCTGCCCCTCTTTTAGCTGAACCGTAGAAAGCGAAAGCCTGAACATATTTACCAGTTGTAGCAATTACATCAGCAAGTCCCTTAGCTCCTGTAACTGCACCCTGTCCCGCTCGGCTGTGCCAACGAATTTCTAACATAAGAAACCCCTTTAATTGTCCGATATTGTGGATATCGAAACTTTTTGAAGTTTATATTATCTAAAAAGTAGGAAATATAGTATTCAAAATAGTTATATTGGATTTTGACATGTTGATATTGTGAAATATAGATATAGATATTTGTTACTATTTCAAAAAAGAGAGGCTCAATAAGTTGGATATTAGACTCTTTTTTATCTCTGTTGGATATAGCGGTTTTTCTCCAAAAGCCCCTGGAACTGTTGGAACTCTTGTGGCTCTTCCAATAGGGGTTGCAATTTTGACAATACTACCCCCCTCCTCTCTTTTTCTAATCACTATTCTAATTTCGATTTTCGCAGTCAAGGCGATAGATTCCTATGAAGCTGAAACTGGAACACACGACGAAAAATATATAGTGATAGATGAACTCGCCGGAATGTGGTTAGCCCTTTCATTCTCTCCGGGGACAGAAGTGGATATTGCTAATCTCTCTTTGGAAAGTCCTATACTATGGCAGATAGTCCTATCTTTTCTTCTATTTCGCCTCTTTGATATTTGGAAACCTTCTATTATTGGAGAGATAGATAAAAAGGTAGGCGGAGGTTGGGGAGTGATGGGAGATGATTTGGTAGCCGGTTTAGTGGCTGGGATTTTGAGTAGTTTTGTAGGGTATATACTATGATGTATGCTATCACAGGAGGAGGAACAGGCGGACACCTAACTATTGCGAGAGCCTTGAAAAATGAGATAGTTTCACGAGGTGGAAAGGTTGTATTTATAGGCTCTACCAATGGTCAAGATAGAGAGTGGTTCGAAAATGATTCTGACTTTATAGAGAAAATATTCCTCCCAAGCTATGGAGTAACCAATCAGAAAGGTTGGAAAAAAGTCCAGTCTGTTGCAAATATTCTAAAATTGGCTTTCTCTCTAAATCCTCTATTTGAGAAATATAGATTTCAAGGTGTTATTAGTGTCGGGGGATACTCTTCTGCTCCTGCCTCTATCTTTTCTATTTTCAAAAGAATTCCTTTATATATCCACGAACAGAATGCATCAATTGGCAAATTCAATAGAGTGATGAGGTTTTTTGCAAAGGAGTTTTTTAGCTCCTATTTGGAAAGTTCCAAAGTTCGAGATTACCCAATTCCAAATATCTTTTTTGAAACTCGGAGAGTAAGGAAAAAAATAGAAAAGGTGATATTTCTTGGGGGGTCGCAAGGGGCAAAGTTTATCAATGATTTTGCAATTAGGGTAGCTCCTGAACTCCATAAGAGAGGAATAGAGATTATTCACCAAACTGGAAAAGGAGATTTTGAGAGAATGAAGACCGCCTATTCCAAAATAGAGATTGAAGCCCACCTCATCGACTTTCACCCAAAACTATCGCAATATATAGCCCAATCCGATTTGGCTATTAGTCGTTCTGGTGCTTCAACTCTCTGGGAGCTTAGTGCAAATGGATTACCTGCTCTATTTATTCCTTACCCTTTTGCGAATAATCATCAGTGGTTTAATGCGAAATTTATCCACGATAAAGGCTTAGGGTGGGTCTATTCACAAAATGAGATAAGACCAGACCACCTTTTTCAGATTTTAGATGAAGATTTGGAAGAGAAAAGCAGAAAACTTATGGAGATAATAAAGCCAGATGGAGCTAAAAAGATAGTAGATATTATTGTTTCTCAAACCGCACCATCTTAAATCTTTCCCCCATAAAAGCGGGGTCAATAAGTATTTTCACTCTATTTAGTTCAGATAGATAGACCTTTTCGCTCACTTTGGAGTGGAGCAGTTCCAAAAGTTCTACTAGTCCAAAATCTACTAATGCTCTCATCTGAGTTTTATATTCAACCATTTCAATTCCCGCCCTTCTAAATTCATCTTCTAAAAATTGGAAATCGACATCATAGGTAATGTCAGACTTTTTGAAAAGTGATGCAATATCTAATCCCTCCTCAAACAGGGGATAAACTTTGTGTTTATAATAGATACGAATTGAGAAATCTAATCTAGGCTCTTTGTCTCCATAGTCGAATGTGATAAATTGGAACTTTTTCGAACTCTCCGCCATCTCTTTTGCAAACTGATAGTAACCTGTCGCTATCTCTCCCCTCTCTTTTCCATATCTCTTAGCCACCTCATCTATATAGCTATCCCTCTTTACAAATTCTATATTGTGATTTGATACGACCGCAATTTTTCCTTTGTAATACAACTCACAAGGGAAAGCATCGAAAAGCTCATTAGCTATAAAAATTGTCTCTTCTGATTGGAATTGTGAAAGGGACGAGAGGATACCAATTTGGATAGTATCTCCAAAAGCGGTTTTGAAATAGTTTTTCTGTTCCTCTTGCAACCTCTCAAATCTCTCAATAACTACAAACGAAAGGGTTTCAAGTAGTTCAGGTTTTAGGGTGTAAATAAATTGAATTACATCTGAAATCAGATAGCCCTTATGAGCGCCTATTTCGCATATGGTTACATGTTCGGAAAATTTACCCTTTTCGATGAGGTTGATAATCTCTTTTGCGATTGAACCACCAAAAAATTGGCTACTACTTACAGCGGTATAGAAATCGCCCTCTTTTCCAATTTCTCTATATTTTGCATAGTAGCCGTCATTACCATATAGCCATTCGTTCATATATGAACTAAAATTCATCTTCTCTCCATCTCTGATATAGTGAGTTCTCTATCCCTAATATATCGAACCATTTACCAATTAGGAAATTTTCCATCTCTTCTAAGTTGTGAATATTGGAATAGTAACCAAGAACAGGAGGGGCAATTACAACCCCTATTTTTGAGAGTTTTAGCATGTTCTCTAAATGGATAGGGGAGAAGGGCATTTCACGAGGGGCTAAAACCAACTTTTTCTGCTCCTTTATCATTACAGAGGCGGAACGAGTAACAAGGTTATCAGCAATTCCAACAGCTATTTTTGCTAATGTATTCATAGAGCAGGGAACAACAATCATCGCATCAGCTCCAAACGAACCAGAAGAGATAGGAGCATCTAATTGGTCGTTTTGAAAAATATATAAATCATTCTCCTTCTCTCCTACAAGAGAACCCCAATCGCTGGAAATGATATATTTTTCAACCTCTTTTGGGAGAAGTTCCACAAACTTAGAAGCCAATCGATGACCACTCGCCCCTGTAATAGCTACTATTAGTTTCAAACTTCTATCCTTCTTAGTTTTTTCAATTATAAAATATTGTAATATTTTTCTTATATGAAAATTTATTTTCAATTTTCAAAAATGTCGGATTTATGGTGGTAATTGGAATTTAAATATAAATTTAACTACTATTTTGATAAGATGAACCACATCTAAAACCAAACAGAAAGGTCCTACATGAAATTAGGTTTTTTAGTGGATCTAAATCTCTGTATGGGGTGTAAGGGGTGCGAAATTGCCTGTAAGGTAGAAAATGAAGTTCCCCTAAGCTCTTGGAGACTTAGAGTCAAATATGTAGATATTGGAACTTTTCCAGAGACAAAACGGACATTTACTCCGTTGAGATGTAATCACTGCGAAGATGCTCCGTGTGAGAGAATTTGTCCAGTTTCTGCTCTTCACTACATGGATAATGGAATTGTAAATATAGATAAAGAGAGATGTATAGGTTGTGCTGGTTGTGTAATGGCTTGTCCATATGGAGCTATCTATATCGACCCTGAAACAAATACAGCAGACAAATGTACCTATTGCGCCCATAGGGTATCTTCTGGATTGATGCCGGCTTGTGTCGTGGCTTGTCCAGTAGAGGCAAACATCTTTGGAGATATAGAAGACCCTACAAGTGCAATTAGTAAATATATTATGGAACACGATGTAAAAGTTAGAAAACCTGAAAAAGGAACTCACCCTAAACACTACTATGCTGGTGGTGGAGATGTAAATCTCAATCCATTAGCTTCTGTAAGAGAAGAGGGACATCAGCTATTTAACAATATCACTCATCTCGAACATATTGGAGGACACTAAGATGGTTGAACACACTATACCGGCAACAAATGCCGTTGTAACCCTAGATGTTGCTTTACCGGGTATCGTCTGGGGTTGGATGATTACTATGAACATGTGGGCGAAATCGATAGGAACGGGAGTTCTGTTTTTGGGATACTATTTATCTAAAAGATATTCAGAGGATTTCGCAAAATTGAAACTCGGAACTATTGTCATATCTCTAATATTTATCCACCTGTTCCTACTATTCACAGTTCTAGACCTCCATCAAATGTTTAGATTTTGGCACATATTTGCATATCCTCACTGGACATCAGCTATAACAGTTGGAGCTTGGATAGTTTCTGTATTAGTTGGTGTTCTCTTTGTGATGGCTTGGGCAAAACTTACTAATAAAGATGAACTATTCAACAAACTATTTGTAATAGCTATCATCTTAGCTATCCCTGTTACCCTCTATACCGCAGGTATTATGTCAGAGGCAACAGCAAGAGAACTATGGCAGATGCCGACCGAAATGGTTCAAATGATGTTAGCAGCGACTTTAACAGGTTCAGCAACTCTATTGCTATTGGGACACGGCAAACTATCAGATGATGCTAAACGAGATTTGGCGGTAATCTTGGGGTTGAGTGCATTTAGTGCATTCCTTCTATATATGGGTGAATATATCTTCGGAAATATGAAAGCAGAAGAGTTACAAGCTACATTGGCATATATTCAAAGTGGCGGAGAGTATGCCTCTATGTTCTGGCTTGGACAATCGATAGCCTATATTGTTCCAGTGGTATTAGTTCTATTGAGTATCAATAGTAAATCTTATGGAATTCTGCCTCTCGCTTCTGTATCAGCTATCGCTGGATTGTGGATAGTCAAACATGTTTGGCTCATTATTCCACAACTGATTCCTATGAGTTAAAGGAGAGAAATAGATGTTTTTTGAAAGTAGAAGAAACTTTTTAAAAGGTTCAGCACTCGCTATCGGTGGTGCAACCCTTGCAAAGGGGGTATTTAGCGGTATTTCTCCGGAAGCTGAGGCTTCCGAAGGATTTTCAACAACTCCTGATAATTTGGAGTTCTACCCACCAGTTGAAGAATGGGACGACTTCAAAGAGTTAGATGGAGACGATTGGAAACGGGGTGGTATTGAACGACACGGAATTCAAAGCCCTGATAATCCAGACGGGATAAAAGTAAATAACTTTATGATAGTTCCTACCGCCTGTTCAAACTGTGAGGCTTCTTGTGGTTTGACAGCTTGGGTTGATAAAGATACTTTAACTGTTAAAAAGTATATGGGTAACCCACTTCATGCAGGTTCAAGAGGTAGAAACTGTGCAAAAGGGTATGCTGCCCAATCTCAAATGTATGACCCGGATAGAATTCCATTCCCTCTAAAAAGAGCAGACGGTGCTAAGAGGGGAGAAGGTAAATGGGTTCGAACCACTTGGGACGAGGCGATGAAAGCTATCGGTAAGAAAATGCAAGATACTTTCAAAGTTGGAGATGAGCTATCTAAAAAGACTGTTATGTTCCATGTTGGACGACCTAACGAGAATGGATTTACCGGGAAAGTTTGGCATACATTTGGAAGCGATGCATTCAACTCTCATACTAATATCTGTTCATCAGGTGGTCGAACCGCTACTATCCAATGGGCTAATGACGATAGAACAAGTCCAGACTGGGCAAATGCTAAATTGATATTCCTCAACTCTTCTCATGCCGCTGATGCTGGACACTATTTCCAACAATCGGCAGGATTTATTGCTGATGCGAGAAGAAAAGGGGCTAAACTTGTAGTAATGGACCCAAGACTATCCAACTCAGCTGGTATTGCAGATTTGTGGTTAGCTCCTTGGCCTGGAACTGAAACCGTTGTATATCTCTATCTTGCTAATAGAATTCTTCAAGAAGATAAAGTAAATCATGCATTTGTAAAAAGTTGGGTGAATTGGGATAGATTGATGGATAACCAAGACTATCTCAATTTCATGTTGAAAAAGGGATATATCTCCAAACTACCAAAAGATAACTCATATGAATCATTTATCGAACTTCTAAAAGACCTCTATTCTCCATACACATTAGAATATGCAGTAGAGGAAACAAAAATCCCAGCCTACAAGTTGGAAAAACTATATGAAATCTTTATATGGGCTGGTGATGCTATCTCCTCATACTTCTGGCGAGCTTCTGCTGCTGGAAATAGAGGCGGTTGGATGACAGGACGAGCTGGTTATCTTCCAATAGTTCTACGAGGTGCTATCGGAACAGAAGGGGGAACATTTTTCCACCATTGGCATGTTATCTCTGTTGCTGGTAAAGGTGGAAAAGCGACAGTTGGAGAAGGTAAAGTTCCAAAAGTTGATGTATGGAATGAATTGACTTGGCCTCCTGAATGGCCTCTATCAACTTATGAGATGAGTTTCCTACTACCTCATCTACTTACAGATAGAGAGTGGCAAGAGAAATGGATTAAGCGAGGTCTAAAAGTTCCTCAAAAATTGGCGGTCTGGATTCCAAGAATGTATAACCCTGTTTGGATAAATCCAGATGGTTTCAGATGGATAGATGTTCTCAAAGATGAGAGCAAAATGGAATTGACTTTCAACCTTTCTCCAACTTGGTCAGAAACTAACTGGTATGTAGATTACATTCTACCTGTTGGATTAGCTGGTGAAAGACACGACCAACATTCAGAAGCTACAATGCCAGGACGATGGACATCATTTAGACAACCAGTCCTAAGAGTAGCACTAGAAAAGAGTGGTTGGAAACCGAAAGACCCAAGCCGAGCAACTCTCGAAGCCCATATTAAAGCTGGTCTAGGTGAGATTTGGGAAGAAAATGAGTTCTGGATAAATCTTGCATTCCACTATGTTGACCCTGATGGTAGCTTAGGTATTAGAAAACATTGGGAATCTAAAAAGCGACCGGGTAACCCTGTAACTATTGCAGAGTGGTATGATGCAGCATTTAGCCATCTTCCAAAATTGGTAAAAACTGCAAAATCTCACCCTAAATATGCAAAATCTGAATTCCCAGTATATGAGTATATGAGAGACCATGGAACTTGGTTAGAAGAGGACAAAATCTACCATGCTCAAAAACGGGAGTTGAAGGTAGAAAAATATGAGGTTTATGATGCTTCTACCGATACCTATGAAACTCTTGAATGTTATGTCTCTCACGGACACAAATACCCTAAAAAGTATGTTACAAAAGACAAATATGGGGTTCTCACTTATGAACACGACGGAGAGAAGAAGACTATCGGTATAGAGGTTGATGGAAAACTTAGAGAAGGTTTCGCAACTCTTAATAAAAAATTGAACTTCTTCAATGAGTGGATTGTTGATTGGAAATGGCCAGAGTATGCTATTCCTGTCTATCCTCGAACTGAAAAAGAGAAAGATGAGATGGTGCATGTCGTCTCACATGTCAATCACCGATATATGAAAGAGGAGAATGCATTTGCTCTAAATACAGTTTTCCGATTGCCTTACAATATCCATACTCGCTCAGTCAATTCTAAGCATTTGATGGAGATTTCTCAAAACCACGACCCAGTTTGGATTTCAACAGAAGATGCAAAACGACTTGGTTTCAAACGGGGTGATGCGGTAAAAGTTCGAATTGTGGATACTGTTTCAGGGCTTGAAAGTGGTTACTTTATCGCTATGGCTGTTCCAACTGAGGGAGTATTACCAGGAACTCTTGCCTGTTCTCACCATGGTGGGCGATGGAGAGTAGTAAATTCGGTAGAGATAAAAAATGGTTCAGATGTTGGAGAGTTCCAACCAAAAGGCTTCAAAGGGGAACTTGGAGTTATGGGCATTGGTGCTCCAATTGCTGAAATCGAGATGGTCGATGAAGATGGCAAAGTTGGGAAACTCCGATATAAAGAAGGTATCAAACCTCGAAAGCCTTGGCAGTTTGCTGAATACAATAAAGACCTCGATAATATCTGGTGGGACGGACTTTCAGGAGCTTGGCAAAATGCTGTTGCTGCACCTCACCCAGACCCTATTTCAGGTATGCACTGCTGGCACCAAAAGGTTCTAATTGAGAAACCTAGTAGAGGTGAGAAGATTGGTGATGTTTATGTAAATTATGATAACAACTTTAAAGTTTATCAAGCTTGGAGAGATAAGCTAACTCGACCTCTCAACTCTTCTGACAAACTTAGAAGACCTGTCCATATTAAGAGACCTTGGGTTCCTCTCTCTCATAAAGCCTATGAAGTGGAGATAAAAGAGGTATAGAATACCTCCTCTCCCCCCTCCTTTTTGGAGGGTTACCCCCTCTTCATCAATTCCATTGCAAATTTTCTAACTCCTCTGTCTTTTTTATCTCCTCCAATAATTCGGATAATTTCATCTATCCGCTTATCTTTACTATCCAACTCTATTACTTTGCTTTCTCCATTCTCTTTCGTAATTAGAAAGTGTTGATTAGCTACTGCCGTCAATTGAGGTTGGTGAGAGATTGCAAAAATTTGATAATTCTTTGATAGCTCTTTCACCATCTTAGCGACCTGTAAAGATTCATCACCACTCAGATTGGCATCAACCTCATCTAAAAAGAGAACTCCGCTACCAATGTTGGTAAATTTGCTACTAATAGCCAAAATCGCTAATCTAACCCTATTCTGTTCTCCATAGCTAAATGTATCTATATCTCTATTCTCTATCTCCAATCGGAGGCTATCTATGCCATTGTGTGAAAAGTCCTTATGTTCCAATATTAGTTGCGATTTTCCAATTTTCAGATATTTGAGGTAGCTATCCAGATGGTTGGTAAATTTTTCCAAACTCCCTTTTCTCTTCTCTCTCATCTCCATAGCTACCTTTTCCAGCTGTTGAACCAATTCGCTTCTATTCTTTTCCAAATTCCCTTTTTTCTCTCTCAAAGTCTGTAAATATTTCAATTCCTCAACTTTGGAATCTCTATATTCTAATGCTTTCTGAATATCTCCATATTTCCGATTGAGTTCAGCTAGGATTTCAATCCTATCTAATAGTCTAGATATATCTATTTCGTCCAGCTCGGACAACCTATCTCGTATATCCTCGATTTGGGATTCAAGAGTATCTATAAACTCTCCAACTTTTTGGGCTTCATCTTCATATCCCATAAGGTCAAATATCTCAATTAGAGCCAATCTCTTCTCAAAGATAGGGGCTACCTCATCTATATAGGTCTCTATCTTATCCTTCTTTGATAGTCTCTTTTTGGTCTGTTGGAGTTCTTCATACTCTCCGCTCTTTGGGTCTATCTTGTCTATTCTCTCTATCTCAAATTTCAGAAACTCCTCTTTTTCCTCTAACTCTTCGATTGAGCTGGACAATTTAGCTATCTCTCTGGATATATCTGTATATTGTGCAAATAGTTTGGAATAGCTATCCAAAATAGAGCGATATTCACTATCGAAGTGGAGAATTAGAGAGTCCAATACATCGATGAGGTAGTCAGATTGGAACTCTTTTATTTCACGAGGATTGAGGTGGTCGATAAATAGTTTTCCTATCTTCTGAACTATCTTTTTTGAAACAGCTTGATTGTTGATGAAATATCGCAATTTCTCTTTTCGGATTTGTCGGAAAATAGTAATATCTTCATCGCTCTCTATTCCGAAATCTCCTAAATCTATACCCCCTATAAAAGTAACTTCTGATAGTTTCGCCTTAGTCTCTTTCTGCCCCAATGTTCCTAAGATGGAATTTAGCAATAGGGATTTTCCAGCTCCACTAGCTCCTGTAAATACAATTAGTCCATTTTGGAAATAGAGTTCAACCTCTCTAAATGAAAGATGATTCTCCATAAAAAATCTATCTATTACTATTTTTTTACTCATCTTCTATCTCTCCTCCCCATTTCAATTTTTCACGAAGACTATCAAAAAAGTTATATACCTCTCCTCGAATAATTTCGATTGGCTTATGGTGGATAGAGATTTTTACAGGTTCGCCCTTTTCAAGTCTATATATATTCTGTCCATCTATTGAAATAAGTCCGGGGGTGTCGGGTAAAGTAGCACATATTTTCACCTTAGACGGCAAAACAATAGGTCTTTGGGTGAGAGAGTGGGGAGCCATAGGGGTGAGGATATAACTCGCCATTTCAGGATAGAGAATTGGACCACCAGAAGAGAGATTATATGCAGTTGAACCTGTTGGAGTTGAGATAATTAGACCATCTCCGTAGTAATTATTTAGTAAATTCTCCTTTTTGGAACATCTATCGCGATAGACTTGAATAAAACTCATCTTCATTCTCTGCTTATGGGTAATCAGAACCTCATTTAAAGCATACTGCTCCTCTCGCTCTTGAAACTCTATTTTTAATAGTTTTCTCTTCTCTAATTGGTAGTGTCCTGTAACGATGTTTTCAACGAAATTGAGAGCCATATCTATATTTTGAACTACCAAAAAGCCGAGATGTCCAGCATAGATAGGAAAAATAGGTTTTTTATTCTTAAAACTTTTTCGAGCAGTAGATAGGAGAGTTCCATCTCCTCCAAGCGAGATTAGAATATCTGATATATCTATCAACTCATCGCTATCTATCCCAACCTCATCGAAACTCTTTCCACTATCGCTATCTATATTTACCTCTATATTGAAATCTCCAAATCTCTTTTTTAGAGCCAGATATTGAGATTTTAGATGAGGTGAGTTGGGACGAACAAAGACCCCAACCCTTCTAATAGTAGGTTTATCCATTTTTGACCAAATCGAGTAATAAAAATTTCAGTTTCTCTAAGTTGTAGCCTGTAACGGCTGAGATAGGTAGTAGAAATTTCGGTTTTCTGTTCCACTTCTCGATACTCTTTTGGAGTTCCTCTATCCTATCTATTACTTCTTTTTCCGTTGTAGTATCTACCTTAGTGATAGCAATTCCAAAATCTCGGTTGTAGAGTTTTTCAGAAAACTTTTTCAACTCCTTTCTAAGAGAGCTATATTGCTGTTCCAAAGGGCGATAGTTAGAGATGTCTAACATAAATAGGAGAATTTTACTCCTTTCAATATGGGAGAGGAATTGCAACCCCAACCCTTTTCCATCACTCGCCCCTTCAATAATACCGGGAATATCAGCAATTACAAAGCTATTCATGTAGTCTATTTCAACAGTTCCAAGCTTTGGGGTAAGGGTGGTAAATTCGTAGTTTGCTATTTCAGGACGAGCATTAGAGATAGTAGATATTAGAGTGGATTTTCCAACATTGGGAAAGCCGACCAGAGCCACATCTGAAATTAGTTTCAATTCCAATCTCACTTTTCGAGTTTCCCCCGGCTTACCCGGTTTTGCGATTTTTGGCTGTTGGTTTCGTGAAGACTTGAAAGCACTATTACCCAATCCCCCTTTTCCACCTTTCAAAAACAGCACCTCATCACCATCATTGACCAAATCAAAAAGTAACTCCCCAGTCTCAACATCATACACCTCTGTTCCCGGTGGAACTGTTATATATAGGTCTTTTCCAGCTCGTCCATACCCATTCTTAGGTTTTCCATTCTCTCCATTTTCAGCCTTCAACCTTTTCACTCCTCGAAAATTTGCGAGGGTATGGCTATTCTTATCTACTCGAAAATAGACATCTCCACCTTTGCCACCATTTCCACCATCTGGACCACCGAGTGGAACGAATTTTTCTCGTCTCCAACTAACAATACCATCTCCGCCTTTACCAGATTGAACCTCTATTTCAACACTATCTACAAACATAA
>DTUW01000059.1 GCA_012963895.1 Campylobacterales bacterium
CTGAAATATAAATTTATGTAAATTTTAAACTTTTCTTAATTAAAATTCTCTGAAAATCGAAAATAGCGAAATATGGTAGATATGTATAAATTCTATTTAAGCTCTCCCCACCTAAAACCACTTTTGCTATTGACAACTAGCGGAACATTGAGGGGATAAACATTTTCCATAATATCTCTAAACTTCTCACTATATACCTCTATATATTCTGTTTTAACTTCAAAAAGTAATTCATCGTGAATTTGCAAAAGTAGTTTTGCTTCTAATCTCTCTTCTTTGATGAATTCATCAATTTGAACCATTGCTAATTTGACAATATCAGCAGTTGAACCTTGAAACAAGGTGTTGAAAGCTTCTCTGTAATTGATATTTTTCTCTTTCTTAGATGTTGGAGGTTGGAAATATCTTTTTCGCTTTAATAGAGTTTCAACATAGAGATTGCTATCAAACTCTTGAAAAAATTCATCTTTGAATTTCAACAAATTTGGAAACATTTGGAAATAGTTTCCCAATATCTCTTTGGCTTCTTGCTCCTTGATTTGAAGAGTTGAAGCTAACTTTTTATATCCCATTCCATAAATCAATCCAAAATTGACAACCTTCGAAACTCGTCTATCTACATGTAGTCGTTCAGCTACAATAGAATGTATATCCTTGTTTTGTTGAAACAAGTTGATAAAATCTTCATCATTTGAGAAATGGGCTAGTAGTCTCAACTCTATTTGAGAATAGTCCAGAGAAAGTAGGCTATATCCACTACTCGCAGTAAAAATATTTCGAATAGTGCTATCAACCGGTATATTTTGTAAATTTGGATTTTGACTACTAAATCTACCCGTAGCTGTTCCAGTTTGTTTAAATGTAGTGTGGATTTTGCCTACTGCTCCACGACTTTTCAAAGGTCGTATATAGGTCGATAGTAGTTTGGATAATTTTCTATATGTTAGTAATCTCTCTACTATTGGGTATTTATTTGCAAAACTACTCAATGTAACCTCATCGGTTTTCCTATTTCTATTGGGTATCTGCAATTTTCCATAAAAAATATCTGCTACCTGTTTTGGAGAGTTTAGGTTGAACTCCTCTCCTGCAAATTGGTAAATGGTCTCTTCAACCTCTTTAATATCTCTCTCTATCTCTTTTTCTAATTTGGATAGATATTCCATATCTACCGATATACCCTCTCTCTCCATTTGAAATAGGAGATTAGATATTTTGCTCTCGAACTCTATCCCCAATTTGAAAAGGTATTCAGGCAACCTGTTTTGCAACTCTAAAAATAGTCGCAAAGTGATTACTGCATCTTCAACCCCATATTTTGAAGCTACTCCAATATCTACATTTGAAAAGTTTTCACCTTTGGAAACTATATCCCTAAATTTGGTCTTTTTGTATTTCAAAAATTTATATGAAAGCTCATCGAGAGATAGCCGATTGGAGGGATTGAAAAGCCAAGCTAAAATCATTGTATCCCCAAAGATTGGCAATTCCAGTTGGAAAGAGTTGTATATCACATGTTTATCAAACTTTATATTGTGTCCTATAACTTTGAACCTCTGAAACCTCTCTATTGCTGGAATCAGTTCCTCTATCTCTATCTGTTTTCCAACACCTAAATAGTTATGATTTATTGGAATGTAATATCCCCTATCTATTTCATAGCTGAAACTAAATCCAACTATCTTACTATTCCATGTATCTATATCTGTGGTCTCTGTATCAAATGCAACTACTGCACCATCTTCAATATTGGAGACTATCTGTTCAAGCTCTTCTATATCTGTAATAGTAACTATCTGGAACTTGAAATTCTTCTCCTCTTTCGATTCTATATATTCCTTTGGTAAGACCCCTTTTTTGATTAGATATTTCAGAGCTGAATCTATCTCATACCGAACCAAGTCATCTACTATATCTAATAGTGGCTCTTTGGAAAGTGATGAGGTAGTGTGTATATTGGGGATTTCCAAATCTGTTCTAAGGGTAACCAAATCGAGAGATTGATAAGCAGATTCCCGACCTTGTTCCAATTTCTTTTGAATCTGTTTCGGTATTTTGTCTAAATTTTGGTAGATACTATCTAAGGAATGGAATTGGCTCAATAGCTTTACAGCCCATTTTGGACCTATTCCGGGAACTCCTGGAATATTATCAACCCTATCCCCGACCAAAGATTGGTAGTAGATAAATTGAGATGGCGGAACTCCAAATTTTTTCACAACCTCATCAGAGCTAAAAATATTCATTGTAGAGGGTTTGATAATATGGATAGAGCTACTCAAAAGTTGAATAAAATCTTTATCCTCTGAAAGAATATAGACCTGATAGCCCTTCTTAGAATATGCAACAGCGGTTGAAGCGATAACATCATCAGCTTCATAGTCTTCAAGTTGCAATATAGAAAAATTCATCTTTTCGAGCCATGAAATAATGGTATCTACCTGTTGGCGAAAATCTTCGGGTGCATCGCTTCTATTGGACTTGTAGTTTTCAGATATGGATTTTCTAAAATTGGTTTTACTTTCGAGAGCAAAGAGAAGATTTTGAATTGAAAAGACTTTTTGAAGTTGCTGAATGAGTTTAGTAAAACCTGTAAGTAGATTTGTTGGCTTTCCATCACGATTATAGAGAGGAGGGATAGCATAGTATGTTCTAAATAGAAAATTCATAGTATCGATGATATATATCTTTTTTGCTTCCATACATATTCCTTTTTGGAGTAAATATTATTACAAATTTCCATGTAGCTATTTCGTTATATTTCTAATCTTGAAAATTGATAGGAGTTATAAAGTGAGACTATTTGGGACTGATGGAGTTCGTGGAAAGGCTGGAAAGTTTCTAAATTCAGAAAAGGCACTAAGAATTGCAATGGCTGCTGGTATCTATTTTAAGAGGAGAGGAGGAAAGACTGGACGAATTCTACTCGGAAAAGATACAAGATTGAGCGGATATATGATTGAGACAGCGATAGTTAGTGGATTAACAGCAGTTGGATATGATGTAATTCAGATAGGACCTCTGCCAACTCCTGCCATCGCATTTCTTACAGAGGATATGCGGTGTGATGCTGGTATTATGATAAGTGCGAGTCATAACCATTTTAGCGACAACGGAATAAAGTTTTTCGATTCACAAGGGAATAAGTTATCTGAAAAGATAGAGAGAGAGATAGAGGAAATCTACTACAACGATGAACTAATTTCCAAATATCAACAGACAGACGATAAGATAGGTTCATCAGAGCGGATAGATGATGTAATTGGAAGATATATCGTTCAACTGAAACACTCTTTTCCTAAAAGAATTACACTAAAAGGGTTAAGGGTCGTTTTAGATACTGCTAACGGTGCAGGGTATAAAGTAGGTCCAACGGTTCTAAGAGAGTTAGGGGCAGAGGTGATTACTATCAATAACGAACCAAACGGAAAGAATATCAATGACAACTGCGGGGCTCTCTATCCAAAGAACCTAGCAAAAGAGGTTAGAAAATTTAGGGCTGATATAGGGGTAGCATTAGATGGAGATGCTGATAGAGTTGTGATAGTTGATGAAGAGGGTGAACCGGTTCACGGAGACCACCTCATCGGGGCATTAGCAAAATATCTAAATGATGAGGGGCAGTTGGTAAATGGTTGTATAGTAGTTACAACTATGAGCAATCAGGGATTGGAAAAGTTTCTAAATAGTCAAGGGTTGAAGCTATACCGTTCCAATGTTGGAGATAAATATGTATTAGAGATGATGAGGGATAAGAGGTGCAATTTTGGAGGCGAACAGAGTGGCCATATTGTAATATCAGATTTTGCAAAGACAGGGGACGGGCTAATTACAGCTCTACAAGTTTTAGCATATTTGAGAATATCGGGGAAAAAAGCTAGTGAAATTTTGCGACCATTCAAACTCTATCCACAACTCCAAACAAATATCCGGATATCTAAAAAGATTCCATTAGAGAAGATAGATGGATTTGCAAAGATAGAGAAGCAATTGGAGAAATTACAAATTAGAAAAGTTATCAGGTATTCAGGAACAGAGAACCTATTACGAGTTCTATTAGAGGGAGAGGATATAGCTAAACTTGAAAAGCAGATGAAAATAGTAGTTGAGTTTTTGAATAAGGCACTCAATGGCTAAATTCTACCTCTCCATATTTGGATTGCTCTTTGGGGTCATAGTGATAGACCAATATATAAAGTATCTATTTGTAGATGGATTTAGATTTGATGGAGAGTGTATATCCCTAACTTTGACCTACAATAGAGGGGTTGCATTCTCTATGTTCTCATTTTTGGAGGAAAATCTCAAATGGATACAACTTGTCCTATTGGGTGGGGTGATATTCTATATGTGGAAGTATGTAGAAAAGAGATACTATCTACCTGCTTCAATAATTATAGGAGGTGGCCTCTCCAATATCGCCGATAGGTTTCACTATGGTGGAGTTGTAGATTATGTTTATTGGCATTGTGGATTTGACTTTGCTATTTTCAATTTTGCTGATGTGATGATAGATATAGGAGTAGCTTGGATATTAGCTCTAAATTGGTTTGAACAAAAATAGGATATAAGGAGATGGATTTGGTGAAATCACTTAGAGGAATGAACGACCTCATCGGAACAGATAGCGAGAAGTTCAACTATATTATCCAAACAGCTTCAAAGATTGCGAAGCAGTATGGTTTTTCATATATCGAAACTCCTCTACTAGAAGAGACAGCACTATTTAAAAGGAGTGTTGGAGAGAGTAGCGATATAGTTGGTAAAGAGATGTATCAATTTATAGATAAGGGTAAAAATGATGTTTCACTCCGCCCAGAGGGGACTGCTGGGGTTGTTCGAAGCTATATAGAACATAAATTAGATAAAAGAGGCTCAAAAGAGAAATTTTTCTATTATGGAGCTATGTTCAGATATGAGAGACCTCAAAAAGGGAGACTAAGACTATTTCATCAGTTTGGTTGTGAAAGTTTTGGGGAAAGTTCTGTCTTTGAAGATGCTTCAATAATTTTGATGATTAGAGATATTTTCGAAGCTCTCGGAATTAGATATAGATTGAAAATAAATTCTCTCGGCTGTTCTCAATGTATGCCGAAATATAGAGAGTTGTTAATTACCGATTTGGAGGAGAAAAAAGAGCATTTATGCAATGATTGTAAAAGGAGGATAGAGACCAATCCTATTAGAACTCTTGATTGTAAGGTAGAGAGCTGTAAAGAGAAGTTGGAAAGTAGCCCTAAGATAACTGATAACCTCTGCGAAACTTGCGATAGAGACTTTACAAAGTTGCAAGAGATACTAATCCAAAACGGGTTGGAGTTTGAGATAGATAAAAATCTAGTTCGAGGGTTGGATTACTACACCAAAACAGCTTTTGAATTTGTATCTGATGAGGTTGGGTCTCAAAATGCTATTGCAGGGGGTGGTAGGTATGATAGATTAGTTGAGTTTTTAGGAGGTAAGCCTACCCCTGCGGTTGGATTTGCAATTGGGATAGAGAGAATTATGGATTTAGTCCAACTTGAAGAGAGAGATTTAGAAGGCTACTATTTTGGAGTGTTGGATAGTGAATATCTCGATACCCTTTTCAATTTGGCATCTCAAAAGAGACGATGGACAAAAGTCCATATTGAATATAAAAAGAGAAGTTTGAAATCACATCTAAAAAATTGTCTCAAAATGGGATATAGATATTGTGCTGTTTTGGGTAGTGATGAGGTGGAAAATGGGACTATTTGGGTAAAAGATTTGAAGAATAAAGATGAGGACATTTTTTCACAATCAGATTTTTAGTCTTGTAGCTATTGCAACAGTTTTTAACGGCTGTTTAGATAGCAATGGAAAAGATAGAGATATTCAAGTATTTGAGAGAAAAAAAGTAAGTTTTTCAACCCCCCAAACTAAGAGCCTCTATGCAGGAACACCAAACGACCCCATATATCCCTATCAATGGCATTTGGAAATATTGGAAATAGAAAATATATGGTCAAAATATACAGGTAAAGGGGTATCGGTAGCTGTGGTTGATAGTGGAGTAGAGGCTCTCCACCCCGACCTATACAACAATATAGATTTCAACAAAAGTTATCGATATTCCGACGGCTCTAATGACCCTTCACCAGATAGGAGACAACTTCAAAACGACCCATATACTAATGGACACGGAACAGCTTGTGCAGGAATTATAGGGGCTTCTGGTTGGAATGGGGAGGGGGTGATAGGAGTAGCTCCGTGTGTCGATATAGTAGGATTGAATCCATTCTCTACCGGGCTTGATGGAGACTTTGAAGATGCATTAGGTAGATTGGATATAGACATTTCTAACAATAGTTGGGGAGGGGATATTTCCAATGTCCTCTATGATGACCCGCCATCTATGAGAGGAATTGAGCAGGGGATAAAGTATGGACGACAAGGAAAGGGGATAATATATCTATTTGCATCAGGTAACGAGGGACATAATGCTAACTATTCCACCCTTCACGGCAGTCCATATGTCTTCAATATTGGAGCTGTTACAAGAGATGGAGAAGTTCCTCTATATTCCAACTTTGGAGACAATATCCTAGTCGTAGCTCCTGCTGGTGATGAATATAGGCTATTTCAGAATTGGGGTATCTTTACAACCGATTTGTTAGGAATGGATAAGGGGTTTGATAGTTATCGGATATATACCCCTGTTTTGAGAAAGTATCAGGGAGACTATACTGGATTTATGAACGGCACCTCATCGGCTGTCCCGGTAGCAAGTGGAGTTGTCGCCCTGATGTTAGAAGCAAATCCCAATCTGACATATAGAGATGTGAAATATATACTAATCCATACCGCTATCCCTTGGAATATATATAGACCTGAATATATGTGGAGTAGGAATGGAGCGGGTATTCTCTACTCTCCATATTACGGCTTTGGAATTATCAACCCTCCAAAGGCGGTAGAGATGGCTGAGAATTTCGAAACTCTTCCACCTCAACAGGAGGTAACCAAATCCCAAATATCCAATACTCCTATTCCCGACAATAGTGAAGAGGGTATCACTTCTGAAATAGAGATAGATGAAAGTTTGAAGATTGAACATGTCCAAATTGAGGTAGATATTGAAGCTGAAAATATCAGTGATATAGATATAGACCTCATTTCCCCAAGTGGAACAGTTAGCAAAATTCTGTTTGACCATCTTATTATAGATGGTAATTTGGAGGGGTGGATATTCAACTCTTTGAAATTTGTAGATGAAGATTCAAAAGGGATTTGGACAATCAGAGTTGCCGACACATTAGAAGGCTCTTTCAGCTATTTGAAAAGTTGGAAAATAAGAATTTTAGGACGAAAGGAGTAGATATGAGATTTCTGATATTTCTATTGCCAATAGTGCTGTTTGGAAATGTTTTACGAGTAGCAAATTACAATGTTGAGAATCTATTTGATTTGAAATATGATGGGACGGAATACAGGGAATATATTCCAAATACCCCTGCTGGTTGGAATGAGGAGACATATTTAGCAAAGTTGAACAATATCGCCCGGGTAATTTCTGCTGTCAATCCTGATGTGATTGGGCTTGAAGAGGTTGAATCAGAAGATGCATTAGATGACCTACGAGATATACTCAGACAATACCCATATAGAATCACCTACAAATATTCAGCATTTGCTGATAAGAAAAAGAGGAGTTTAGCAGTCTCCAATGCTCTATTGTCTAAATATCCTATAAAGTATGCTCGTGAGATAGAGGTCTCAAAAAATCCGAGAATGAGAAATATTTTAGAGGTTGGAATAGAGGTGGGCGATGAGGTAGTAATACTCTTTGTAAATCACTGGAAAGCAAAGAGCGGAAGTGAGAGCAAAAGGGTGGAAACAGCAAAACACCTTATGGCTCGGCTTCAAGAATTGGACAAAGACACTCCATATATTCTACTTGGAGACTTCAACAGCAATTACAACGAATTTCAAACCTTTATCAATACCAAATTGAACGATACAGATGGAATTACAGGGATAAACCACATTTTAGGAACTGTGATAGTAGATGATTGGAAAGTAACTCAATGGTTGAAAAATCTATTAGGGTTAGATTTGGATATAAGATTTGTAACGATAGAGGATTTGAAAAAGAGTAGAGATAACTCTATTCACTATAATCTATGGTTGGAACTTGAAGAAGATGAGAGATGGAGCCATAAAAGTGGTAAGAAAAAAGGGACTTTGGACAATATGATAATTTCTCGGGGCTTAGTCGATGGCAAAGGGATAGAGTATATAGAAGGGAGTTTTCAAGTATTTCGAGGTGCAGGCACTGTTAGAAATGGAAAAGTTTATAGATGGCAGAGGGATAGAAAGCGGAGACATATCGGAAAAGGATTTTCCGACCATCTCCTAATTTATGCAGATTTCCAATTTTGAGGAGGGGATAGCCCCCTTCGGATATTAGGC
>DTUW01000060.1:0-1931 GCA_012963895.1 Campylobacterales bacterium
TTGGAATTCCATATCTCTCGGCTGTCTCAAAGGCATAACTTTTGCCGATAGTCCCCTGCAAAAATCTATATGTTGGCTCTCTCTTCTCCTCGTCATATATCCCAGCTACCAACTCCACTTGTGGATTACTGCTCATCAATGAAGCTAATCGCTTGTGGTGGGTTGTGATTACCACTTTTGAACCATTCGCTATCAACTTCTCTAATAAGACTTTGAAGAGTGCCGAAACCTCATCGCTATCCGTCCCTAACTCAACCTCATCAACCCCAATTAGAATATTCTTTTTATCTAGTATCTTTGAAAATGCAACCATTCGACCGGCAAAAGTTGAGATATTGAATTCCACATTTTGGGGGTCGTCTATAATTGCCTCAATACCTCGAAAAGTTCCAACCCTACTTTTAAAACTATCTATCTTCATAGGAATAAGCAATTTAGAGAGATAGACCACCGAAAGGATAGATTTTAGTAACATAGTTTTACCCCCAGCATTTACCCCCGTTACAATTAGAACAGATTTGGAAAAGTCTATATTTACAGGTCTGGGAGAGTTCTTGATTGCTGGGTGGTAGAAGTTTTGGATATATATATCATCTCCTCGATGAGGTAGCAAAAATTGCAAATCGTGGGACTTAGCAAAATTTAGACGAGCTTGACAATGGTCGAACTTATCGAATTCTCTATTTAGAAATTTCAAAAAAGGGATATAGGAGCGGAGTTTTTTAGAAATCTCTTTCCGATATTGGAGGTAAATATCTTCTCTCTCCTGTTGGTAGGTTCTTACTCTATGGAGGAGGTTGGATATTTTGTCAGGAACTACATAGAAGTAACCATTAGAACTCCTACCAACTATATTCCCTTTAAGAACAGCAGAAAAGCCCCCCTTTAATAGTAGAGCCTCGCTATCGTTAATATAGTGAATTTGCCTATCCACTAAAAAATCTTCAACCCTCTTAGAGTGTAAAAGAGAGTAGAGAGATTGAGATATTTCGGTTTTGACCTCATCTATTCCAAGCTGGATAGATACCAATCTATCATCAACCTCATCGCGAAATTTTCCATCTTTATCAAAATAATTATCCAACTCTCGGAAGTAGATAGGTATCTCTATCTTTTCAATCCAATTGGAGATTGGAGATGGAAATTTTAGAGTTTGGAGATAGAAAAAGTATCTCACAATCTTCACAATTTCGAAAATTTGGGAAAAGGAGAGAACCCCAAATTTTTGGATAGTTTGGAGAGATGGAGATATATCTCCAACTTGTGGAGGTGGTGAAAATTCCACCTTTTCGAGAGCTTGAATAAATTTGAGATAGTATTGAATATCTCCGGGAATTTGGAGAGATTTTGGACGAGCAAAAAAAGAGCGAAAAAGTTGGAGGAATTGGGATAGGTCTAGCTTCGTCTCCAAATTAGAAGATGACATCAGGCAGAACCTCTACCCTATGTTTTACAAGATTTGGATATTCTTTAAGTTCTTCTAATACTTTTTGGTGGCTACTCTCTTTTATGTGATATATGTATATCTTGATATCGTCCCGCTCCAACTTCTCCAACTCCTGATTTAGAAGGTTCGGGGTTAGGTGTTTGCTAACTTGTGCTAACTGGTCTAATTCAGAATGGAAAGAGACCTCTATTAGAAGATACTTTATTTTTGGATTGCTATTCAAAATATTCCAAAGTTCATCGGTGATGTATGTGTCGCTACTAATCATAAAAGCTCGTCCATCATCTTTCTCAACCACAAACCCAGCAGTAGGAACTATATGATTTACAGGAAACGGAGTGATTTGGACAGTGCCTAAATCTATCGTTTCGTAGAACTTGAATTTATTGAACTTTATCGACTTTTTTCCTGTTGTGAGAAGTGGAATAAGTGAGAAGTCAGGCCAAATATAGTCGTTGAACATAAATTTTTTTATATATTTGAC
>DTUW01000060.1:2031-3892 GCA_012963895.1 Campylobacterales bacterium
AGAATATGGAAAGTCAAACCGGCCTATCGAATTTCTGAAAATTACATCACCGGAAAAATAGCAGTTCTCTATTTCGAGAATAGAGCTACCCGGTGAGTGTCCGGGAAGGTGATGGAATTTGATATTTATCTTATCCAAATTCACTACTGAATTACTATCTAAAAAACTTATATATTTTGGTTGAAACTCTTCTCTAAATAGGTGGAATGGGTCATCTTTCAGAAATACCTCATCTAAATAGTTGATATATACCTTGATATTGTAATATTTAGCCGTTTTGTATATATCCCAAACATGGTCAAAATGTCCGTGAGTTAGCAAAATAGCCACTGGGTTTTTCGCTTTCTCTTTTATCCACTCAAATGCTCCAATACCTGGGTCAATCACAATATCGAATCCACCAAACCGAACTAGATAGCAGTTTGTCCGATACTCTCCAAAGGCTCTTTTTTCAATCTCCATTTACATTCCTACTAAATTTCAATAAAATTCTAAACCAAATTTTTTCGATAGGATAGGTATATGGCTAATCATAAATCAGCAAAAAAGAGAATTCGACAAACCATAAAGAGAACCATTAGAAATAGATATTATAGAACAAGAGTGAAAAATCTTACAAAAGAGGTTAGAGAAGCGGTAGCCAATGGAGATAAAGAGTTGGCAGTAGAGAAATTGAAAGTTGTAAATAAAGTTTTCCACTCCTATGTAAGTAAAGGATTTTTCAAAAAGAGAACAGCATCAAGAAGAGTTAGCAGATTGGCTAAGTTGGTAAATAGCTTAGACTCCTCTGCTTCATAATGTTAAAAGAGAGATTAGAACCCTTTATTAAAAGATATGAGGAGATAAATAGCCTCCTCTCCTCTCCTGAAATCCTCAACGATATTCAAAAAATTACCACCCTTTCCAAAGAGCAATCCGAAATTACCCCGATAGTTGAAAAGGCAAAAGAGTATATTCAGGTCTTAGAAGATTTGGAAGAGAATCGCTCCCTGCTTGGAGACCCTGAACTTGGAGAGCTTGCAAAAGAGGAGATAAAAGGGCTTGAAGAGAGAAAAAAAGAGCTTGAAGATGAGATAAAAATACTGCTCATTCCAACCGACCCGAACGATGAAAGAAATGTCTATTTAGAGATGAGAGCCGGAACGGGTGGAGATGAGGCGGCAATATTTGTAGGCGACCTGTTTCAAGCATATATAAAATATATCGATTCCAAAGGGTGGAAAGCTGAGATTATCTCATCTAATGAAGGTGAATTTGGAGGATATAAAGAGATTATCGTTTTAATTAGAGGGGATAAGGTTTATAGTCGCTTGAAGTTTGAAGGGGGAACTCATAGAGTTCAAAGAGTTCCAACCACCGAATCACAGGGGCGAATTCATACATCGGCAATCACTGTTGCAATAATGCCGGAAGTTGATGATATTGAAATTGAGATAAACCCTAATGATTTGAAAATTGATGTTATGAGAGCTTCTGGACACGGGGGGCAGTCTGTAAATACTACTGATAGTGCAGTTCGAATTACCCATATTCCAACCGGGATAGTTGTTACCAATCAAGACGAGAAATCTCAACATAAGAATAAAGAGAAGGCGATGAAAGTTCTCAAAGCTCGACTATATGAGATAGAGATGAGAGAGAAGATGGCACAAGAGAAAGAGAGCCGACTCGCCCAAGTTGGAACAGGAGATAGAAGCGAACGAATTCGAACCTATAACTATCCCCAAAATAGAATTACTGACCATAGAATAGGCTTGACCCTTTATAGGCTCGATGAGATTATGCAAGGTGGATTATTCGATGAACTTATTGAGCCGGCTATTGCCTACTATCAAGCTGAGGCTATCAAAAAAGAGGGGTT
>DTUW01000060.1:3992-8411 GCA_012963895.1 Campylobacterales bacterium
TACGATTACCACCTACCAAAAGAGCTTATCGCTCAAAAACCTATCTATCCAAAAGAGAGAGCGAAATTACTTATTTACAACCGCAAAACTCGAAATATTATCCACTCCAATTTTGGAGAGTTTCCCAACTTTATTCCTGATAAAACAGCTATTCTATTCAACAATACAAAAGTAATCAAAGCGAGACTATTTGGAAAGAAAGAGACAGGGGGAGCTGTTGAGGTTCTAATAAATAGACCATTGGAGGGGAATAGCATCTCTCTTTTTGTTCGGGGAAAGGTTAGAGCCGGGATAAAAATATACTTTGAGAATGGTCTCTCTCTCCAAATTACCGAGTTGCTCGATGATGGGAGTAGGGTAGGTATCTTTTTCCACAATAGCAAACCTTTGAAATTCTACAAATTGGTAGAACTTATTGAAAATATTGGACATGTTCCACTACCTCCATATATAGATAGAGAAGATAGCGAAAGCGATGAGGTCGATTATCAACCAATTTTTGCAAAAGAGATAGGGGCGGTTGCATCTCCTACCGCTTCTCTCCACTTCTCCCAAGAGATGTTGGAAAGGGTAAAAAGTAAATTCCAAACTGCATATATCACCCTCCATGTTGGGGCTGGAACTTTTAAACCTGTTGAAGTTGAGAATATCCAAAACCATAAACTACATAAGGAGATATTTTCTATTTCACAGGAGGCTAAACAGCTAATAGATTCTTCTACTCCTATTTTAGCTATTGGGACAACTGTAACGAGGAGTATTGAATACTATATTAGAACTAAGGAGACAACAGGGGAGGCTGATATTTTTCTCCACCCCCTCAATCCACCTCATCGAGTAAATTACCTACTAACCAATTTCCACCTACCAAAATCTACCCTTTTGATGTTGGTCGCCTCATTTATCGGACTTGAAGAGGTGAAGAGAGTATATGAAGAGGCGATAAAAGAGAGATACCGATTTTTCTCATATGGCGATGCAATGCTGATAGTGTGAATTTGATATAATCAATCGAAATTTAGAAGTGGTGGAAATAGTATAGATGGCGAAAAAAAAGAAACCGGCATGTATGTGTCCAAAGTGTCTTCCAGGTTGGTTAGCTGCCTTTGGAGACTTGATGAGTCTTCTACTAACTTTCTTCGTTCTCCTCCTCTCAATGTCTACTATGGATAGAAAAAAGATAGCTGAGGCAATAGGTTCGTTAAATGGTGCAATGTCTGTTTTAGAGGGTGGTATCAAAACAGAGGTTAGCCATCTTAGACAACAATTAGCAACCCCATTAGAGAGACAAGATGAAACGGCTGATAGTGTCAATAGAATTGCTTCGGCGGTAGTTGAAGCCAATGAATTTATTACCAATGGAGGAGGTCCAGCAATCACTTTGGAAGATGCAGAAGAGGGATTTATGATAACCCTACCAGCAAGTCTCCTTTTTGCCGATGCGAGTGCTGAGATAGTTGGAGATGATGCATTTCTGTTTTTAAAAAGAATCGCCCAAATTATTACCCAATTTCCACCAGATGTAGAGATTAGTGTTAGAGGATACACTGACGATAGAAAGATTCGAAATAGTCCGTTATATAGAGATAATTGGGACTTATCGGCAGCTCGTGCAATTTCGGTAGTCCGTGAATTGGTAAAAGATGGAGTAGCTCCCGATAGAATTCACGGAGCCGGTTTTGGTGAATTTCGTCCAGTGGCTACTAATGCCACAGAAGAGGGACGAGCTAAAAATAGAAGAGTTGAAATCAGATTTATAGCTAAGAAAAAAGATTCAAAAGAGAAAACTAAAAAGACCATTTTAGATTCTGGAATAGGTGCAACGACAAAGATTCAAGAATTTTAGATAGATGAGAATTCTACTACTGCTATTTTTTCTCTCCTATTCTCTAATGGGGGTCGATAGTCCAAAAATTCCGATAGTTGATTTGAGTTTAGGAGTTCCAAAAGAGCCAGAGGATTTAGTCAGTTCTCTAAATATACTCGCCCTTCTAACTCTCCTATTTCTCGCCCCCTCACTACTTCTAATCACAACGGTATTTACAAGATTTCTAATAGTCTTTGGGCTTCTCCGTCAAGCCTTAGGAACTCAACAGATGCCCCCTACCCAAGTTCTCATATCTCTATCTCTGGTAATGACTCTATTCATTATGGAACCAGTAGGAAAAGAGGCATATCAACAGGGGATACAACCCTATTTGGATAAGAAGATAGGATATGAAGAGGCTTTCAATAGAGCTACTAAGCCATTTAAAAAATTTATGATACGAAATACAAGAGAGAAGGATTTGGCTCTATTTATTCGTATGCGAGGAATGGATAACCCAAAGACTATTGACGATTTGCCCCTATCAGTCGTTATCCCCGCCTTCACAATTAGCGAACTAAAAACAGCCTTTGAAATAGGATTTCTTCTGTTTCTACCATTCTTAGTAATTGATATGGTGGTTTCATCTATCTTAATGAGTATGGGTATGATGATGTTGCCACCCGTCATGATTAGTCTTCCGTTCAAAATCCTAATATTTGTAATGATTGACGGGTGGAACTTGCTAATTGCTAATTTGGTGAAGAGTGTAAAATAGGTTTTATCCCAACAATAGATTACATTCCTGGAATTCTAGGGATATATCCCAATTTGGATAGCTTAGCATACAGCCCCCACCCCTTCTTTAACCAGTGTCCGACGATAGGCATCGGTAACATCATCGATTTTTTATCATCTCTATATACAAAAGCTGCTCCGTTTCCAGTATCCATTACACATAGGATATTTAGATGGTCTATATAGCTTTTTGGTTGATGAGGTAGCTTATTCTCTTTGATGATGATATTTTCAGCTGTATTCCTAGCCATCACTTCGGCAATATGTCCCTGCTTAGCTCTCCAATTTGGTCCTTCAATCTTTGCCACATCTCCAACAGCATAGAGATTATCAAACCCTTTCACTTCGCAATATTCGTTTATCTCAATAAATCCAGCCTCACTTAGGGGGAGGTCGGAATGGATAAGATTTTTATGTCCATTATTGGCTGGGATATACATAATCAAATCTGCCTCTAAATAGGTGTCGTCTTCGAAAACAACTCTATTTTTTTGAAACTCCTTTATCTTCTTACCATAGTGGGATTTGAGATTGAGCATTTTGAACATAGTGTTCATTTTCTCTAATGAACCTTCTCCCATTCTCGCTCCCGGTTTTGCCATAGGGGCGAAAAAGGTAAGTTCAAACTTATCCCTAATTCCCAATTTAGATAGCTTGTGATGGACATTGAAAAATAGCTCAAACCCAGGACCACCCCGAACGGCTGAACTATCCTTAGGGTTGCCTCCAAAGCCCATCGCTATTTTTCCGCCACCTTTCGCTATCAAAATATCCAACTCTTTTTGGATTTCTAATGCCTCTTCTGGTTCTCCACAAATTGATAGGGTGTGTTCCATTCCCTTATGTTCCATTTTTCCTGCACCAATTGCTATTACTGCATAGTCGTAGTTCATACTACCGCTATTTTTGAGGACTACCCTATTTTCAGCCCCTACTATCTCCACCACCTCATCAATAACTAAATTGAACTTATTTCTATCTGCTAACTTTTGGAGTGGAATTAGGGAATCTTTGAACTCTATCTCTCTTGTTGGAATCCAGATAGAGATAGGGTATATATAGAAATATTCTCTATTTGAAACTAAGGTAACCTCAAAGTTTTTCTCCTTAGATAGTGCAATAGCACTTTCAAGCCCTGCAAAGCCACCACCCAAAACTAATATTTTCTTCTTCATCTTCTAGAACCTTTTTACCAAATCAGGAACTCCCGGAATCTGGTCATCTACTACACCGTAGAGGTGATGGGCTAATGCCAATACTGCTCCAATTGTGAGAGTTATCCAAATTACATTTTTGATAGTATTTCTCTTTGTTTCGCTCTCTTTTCCGTTGTAATCGTCAATTTGTTCCATAGTCGGCTCGAACTCCTGCACTTTGCACCTCCTAATATTTCTGATAATTTTTAGTTATTTTAATATATATCCACTTAAATAAAAAGAGATATTTAGAAGACGATATAATTTTTAAAATTTAGATGTAGAGAGATACATGGTAAATAGACAGGAGTTAGAAGAATTTATCAAGAAATTGCCTCCAAAACCGGATATAGTGATTAGAACTCTTGAAGAGATTGAAAATAGAGACCTAAAAAAGGCGAGTCAAATTGCATCAACTGATCCTGTGCTTGTGAAATACCTAAGAAATCTTATCAATAAGCCAATCTTTGGACTTAGAAATAGGGTAACAGATATAGGACAAATTTTTACACTTCTCGGAAGTGATGCAGTTTCTGAACTGCTACACCACTATTTGCTATCTCTAATTACTCCGAAAGAGTGGAGAATCTTCAATTTGGATACTAACAGTTTTGAAGA
>DTUW01000061.1 GCA_012963895.1 Campylobacterales bacterium
TTTCTCTAACAATAAGGCAGAAAGCATGGGAGGTGCTATTTTTGCCAATGATGTAGAAGTTACGAACTCTATTTTCTCTGATAATGAAGTTACTGACTATAACGGAACTGGTGGAGCTATAAACACCTATAAACTCAACTCTATAACTTCAACATACCTAAACAATAAAGCAAATGATAAAGGTGGGGCTGTTTTTGTCAGTGGAGATAGTTCTATTCTCAATGGTAATTTTCAAGGTAATAGTGCCGATAAAGGTGGAGCAATATATAGTGTTGGAAATATAGACATCACAAATGTTGCATTTGGCGATAACCGAGCCAATATAGAAGGTGGAGCTGTTTTTGGTAAAAATGCTATAAATTTGAGTAGTTCAACTTTTGCTAACAATATAGCCAATAGCAAAGGTGGGGCAGTAGCAAGTGATGATGAAGGTGATTACTACTATTCTCCTAGTTTAGCAGTTCAAAAATCGATATTTTTCCAAAATAGTTCCGATAAAGGTGGAGCTATTTTCAGTTTAAGAGATTTGAACATTACAGAATCTACCTTTACTGAAAATAGTGCGAAATCTTATGGTGGAGCTGTTTTGAATGAATCATATTGGGGTGTTGAAGTTTCCGACTCTGTTTTTGCAAAAAATAGAGCTGAAAAAGATGGTGGAGCTGTTTTTGGATTGGGTGGCTTAGGAGTATCCACAAGTTACTTTACCGGAAATAGTGCAACCAATGGAGGAGCTATCTTTGGAGGGAATAATGTTTATGACACTAATATCTCAATTTCAAACTCCATATTTTCTCAAAACTTAGCCTACTTAAATGGTGGAGCTGTATATAGCAAAAGTGAAGTAAAAGCAGTTAGCTCTAACTTTGTGAGTAATGATGGTTTTGGTAACGGAGGAGCTATCTACTCCAAATCAGATATAAAAATGGCTTACTCTGTTGTGGCTAATCAAAACTGGACAGATACTAACTCTTCCAATACCTCTGTTTCTGCTATCTATTTAGATGTTCCAGAAGTAAATGGAACAGTTGAGAATAACCTTTCTGGAACTGTCTTTTTCTCCAACTATCTTGATGTCAATAGTAGTGTAATGATAGCTGGTGGTTTTGATATAAATGATACCAATATCACATCAGAAGCAAATATTATCCCTACACCGGGAGAATTGCTATTTGATGAAAACTTCTCTCTTATCGATGGTAATTCAAGTCTGGTAGATATGGGGGCTGATATTTCAGTTGCAAGTGACACAGTATACAATGCCTTTGGAGACTATCCAAATAATGGTTATCTTGTAACCGATTTCAATTGTAACAGTAGAATAGGTGATGATGGCTCAATAGATATTGGAGCAATCGAATATGGTTGGAGCGAGAATAATTGTAGCTTTGATAAGATACTTTCAGCATCTCAAACTACACCACCTCCAACTGTTCCTGGTAGCCAAACAGAATCGACCGAAGAGGTCTCAATCCATCTAAATAAGGGTTGGAATCTAATTTCAGCTGATATAAATCTCTCTGAAATTCCAACAGATATTGCTATTGTTTGGACATATTCAGATGGTAATTGGTCGGCATTCTCTCCAGATCCAAACACTACTCAGGCTATTACAGATGAAGGAACTCCAACTATTACCCAACCTCTAACATCTAATACTGGTGTCTGGTTCCTAAGTTTGACAGATTTCGATTTGACCTACCAAAAACCTGCAAATCCTATGAATGCTCCTACTATTCCAAATGTTACAGCTCAAAATGTAGGTTGGAACTTGCTTGGAACAGATAAAGAGCTTACAGCTGGACTTGTTGAATGTCGTCTTGGTGAAGTTGGTCTAATGTGGAAATTTAGCGATGGTAAATGGTGGCTAAACTCTCCTGATGTAGATCAATATATCTATCCATACCTCTTCAACACTATTAAACCTAATGAAGGTTTCTGGGTTCTATGTAAATAGTTCCCTCTCCTTCTCCTCTTCTGGGGGGCTTATGCCCCCATCTCCTCCAATATGCTGATATTTACAACCAACCGAGCAATCCGAAACTATACTAAGCAGTTTTTAGATAGAAATACTAAACTCCCCCACCTCATCTCTATCTCTGAATTTCAAAAGAGAGCCATATATATTCCTGAATATAGATATATCAACCCCTTAGAGCGAGAAATTATTTTCAACCAAGTTGTTAAGAGAGTTCGCAACTCGAAAATTTTCAAAATAGATACCGAAATTCTCAATTTCATCAGTTACAGCAAATACTTTTTTTCTTTCTTCAATGAGTTGGCACAAGAGAAAATATCTATCGATGAGGTAGCAAAAGCCGACTATTATGAAGATTTTCGAGAACATATATCTATATTGAGAGATATATATCACCAATACCAAACAGAGTTAGACAAACTTGGATATATAGACCCTATCTATATTCCTAAAAAATACAGACTCAATATTCCCTATCTCAAATCTATTGGAGATATAGAGTTTCGATTTGAGGGGCGACTATCCAATTTCCAGATAGAGCTGTTTGAAAACATATCCCAATATGTCCCAGTCCGTTTCAGATTTGTTAGAACCAAATACAATAGGGATTTAGATTCTCAAATAGGTATTGAACTTCAACCTAACCATATCTATCTCATAGATTTGGGTTCTAAAAAGATATTGGAAAGTCGTCAAATCTCAATTACCCCACATATAGATATATATCCTTTTCACTACCGCATTTCACAAATTCCATTTATTCAAGAGCGGATATACCATTTCCACGAAAAGATAGGTATTCCTCTCGAAAAAATAGGGGTGGTTCTACTCGACGAAAAATTTTCTAAATATGTGAAGGTATTTGATAGATTGGAGGGCAAAGGTAATCTAAATTTCTCTATGGGAGATAGTATCGATAGTGAGCTGTTTTTCCAATTTCTCTCAGCTATCTTGACATATTTGGAAAATAGAGAAGCTATCGAACATAGCAATAGAATAAAAAGGGTAATTGGAGAGAGTGAAGAGCTAAAAAAGATATATGAAACATTCGCTAATAGTTGGTTTCAAGGTTCAATAGAAAAGTTCCAAAATTTAGTAATAGAAACTCTAAAACTTCTACCTCTTCCAAATAAGACGATTAGAGAAGTAATGGAGATATTGAAACTTTTCAACTCTCCCCTATTTGCTAAATCCAATTTTCGAACCCTCCTATCCCTTTTCCTTAGAGAAGTTGGAAAAGTAACTATTGACGATATTCAAGGGGGGAAAGTTACAACACAGGGGCTATTAGAGACACGGGGAGCAGACTATCAGGCGGTGATAGTGATAGATTTCAACGATGATATATTTCCCAAGAGAGAGGAGAAGGATATATTTCTCAATAGTGAAATTCGTAAAGCTGTCGGATTGCCTACCCTTGAAGATAGAGAAGCCCTCCAAAAACTCTATTTGCAACAGCTATTTCAAAAAGCTCAATATGTAGCTATCTCATATGTTGAAACTGATAGAAATCGAATATCAAGATTTTTCTACGACTTCTCTTTTAAAAAGAGGGATAAGATAGAGAAATACGAAGAGGCTCTATTGGATATAGCTTTTCCTAATAGAAAAGAGGCAACCCCTTGGAGTGATGAGGTTGTAGATAGATACAACTTTCAAAAATATCCACTTTCCAACCATAAGCTACAAACATTTTTGGAGTGTCCTAGAAAGTTCTATTTTTCCTATATTCTCAATATTCAACCTCATCGACCAGAATTAGATATATCCCTCTCTATCGGAAATCTGTTGCATCGGATATTGCACGGTGTCTATTCTGAAAAAAGGAGTTTCCAAAGTGAAGAGGAGCTATTTAGGGCTATTTTGGATAGATTGGAAAAAGATACCACTATCCCAAAGGTCTATATCTCCTATTGGCAAGAGAAGATAAAAAAGTTTGTCCAAACAGAGATAGAGCGATTTCGTCAAGGGATTACAATCTACAAATTGGAAGAGAGTATCACTATCGATAACTATCGAGGTTTCAAATTGGTAGGTAAGATAGATAGAATAGACAAATTACCTAATGGTGATTTGGTTGTGATAGATTACAAAAGTTCTGAACCAAATAGAAAAGATTACCAATTGCTATTTTACTACCTTCTACTAAGAGAGAGGGGAGAAAGTATATCTACTGAAAATCTCTATTACTACAATTTACAAACTGGGAAACTAATTCCAAATAGTGTAGAGTTGTTGGATTTGGAAAAAGAACTCTCCAACTTGGAGAACCTATCCCAGCAGGAAATCAATTTTTCCAAAATCCAAAGATGTCCAGAACACTGCCCCTATTTCGATATGTGCAGTATCAATATCGATAATTGAAAGCTAAATAGTAGTGAATGAGCCTATCAAAGATATAGGAGCTATCAGGGGTATCATTATTGATATTGGTTACCGAATACCGCCCCCCTATCTCTAATTCGTAGTTTTCGGTAAATGCGATAATAAAACCGCCTTCCAGTCCATAATAGCCGGTCGAATCTTTGGTATATCCCACACTGCTATTTTTATCCTCTATCTGGTATAGGATTACTCCACCAACCAATCCATAGAAAAATCGAAAGTGAGAACTAATATCCACCATTGAATCCAATTCCAGTCCAAAACTATGGGTAAAAATATCTTTCTCAACCTCCATAGGGCGATAGGAGAGAAATAGCCTCATTCCCAAATCTTCCGCTCCAAGTTTTATAGCCCCAAACTCTATATCTCTTGTAATGTCCTCCTTCTTTGCCAATGTATCAGCCTTAGGACGAGATATTTCCCCTTTTCCTATCTCTATTGAGATAATCCTTTTTGCTTGTGTCTCTCCATTCTCTTCTGGAAAATAGTATTCCAAAGTATCATCAACTCCAAAGAGTGAAATATGCAAAAGCAAAATAGCAAATAGTATTCTCATCACAATTCCATTTTTTCATATATCATATTTCCTAAATATTCTACTATATAGGAGTTAATTTGAAAAAGCTATATATTACAACTTTGGGTTGCACAAAAAATCTAGTTGATAGCGAGGTGATGATAGCAAAACTCCAAACCGAATACCAACTTACAGATAGGGCAGAAGATGCAGATTTGATAGTTGTAAATAGTTGCGGGTTTATCCAACCAGCCAAAGAGGAATCTATCCAAACCATCTTGGAGCTGGATAGTTTGAGGAAAAAAGATTCTTTGCTTGTGGTCTCGGGTTGTTTGAGTGAGAGATACAAAAATGAATTGCCAAAGGAGTTACCAGAGGTAGATATTTGGACGGGAGTTGGAGATTACCATCAGATAGATAGATTGGTTCGAGAAAAACGGAATAGCTTCTCTCCAAAAACATATCTAATAAAGGACGAGGAGAGAACTATTACAGGCTCTATATCCCATGCATATATCAAGATAGGAGAGGGGTGTAATCAGCGGTGTAGCTTCTGTGCTATTCCAAAGTTCAAGGGTTCTCTCCAATCACGAGCAATAGAAGATATTTTAAAAGAGGTTCAACAACTTACAGAGAGGGGATATTACGACTTCTCTTTTATCTCCCAAGATAGTAGCTCTTTTGGACGAGATAGAGGGGTTCGAGATGGATTGGTAGAACTTATTCAAAAAGTAGATAAATTGGAAAATGTAGTATCAGCAAGAATACTATATCTCTATCCTTCTACAACATCGACCAACCTTATTCAGACAATAGCCACCTCATCGAAATTCCATAACTACTTTGATATACCCCTTCAACATATCTCTAATAAGATGTTGAAGATAATGAGAAGAGGAATAGATAGAGAGAAAACTATCCAACTACTTAAAGAGATGAGAGAAGTTGAAAACTCATTTATCCGAACCTCCTTTATAGTTGGACACCCCGGCGAAAGTGAAGAGGATTTCAATGAGCTTCTCCAATTTATAGAAGATTTCAGATTTGACAGGATTACTGTGTTCCAATACTCAAACGAGGAAAATACATCAGCCTACGATATGGAACAGGTAGATAGCGATGAGGTGGAGCGACGAATGGAGCAGATAGAAAAGGTAGTTAAAAGACAATTTATAGAAAATTTGGAGAAATGCATAGGGAAAGAGTTTCCAATAGTTCTAAATGGAGTTAGCGACGAACACGAATATCTACTATCTGCAAAGGCTCTCCATTGGGGCGAGGAGATAGATGGAGAGATTTTGATAAATGATAAGGAGATAGAGCGGTTGGAATTTGGAAAGATTTACAGAGTGCGAATTACACAACTTGCAGGGGATAGATTGGTTGGAACGATAGTGGGATAGGAGGGAATTCCCTCCACCACTATTTTACAGGGCTTTCAATATCACCCTATTCATTCTCTGGATAAATTCAACTGAGTTTTTTATCTCATCTCCATTGAATAGCTTAGCTTCATCTAATATCAACTTAGCCACATCTTCAACCAATTCACTATCTTCACTTTTGGCTATCTTCTCTAATAGCTGATGTTTCGGGTTGATTTCCAAGATAGGTTTTATCTCTGGTAGATTGTCAAGTTGTCCCATCTGTTTCATGATTTGAGCCATTGCAAAATTTTGGTCATCTTTATCCGGGACTATACAGGCTGGGGAGTCTGTAAGAGATGTAGAGATGCGAACCTCCTTCACCTCATCGCCATAGATATTTTTCAACTTCTCTAAAAGCTCTTGATATTCCTCTTTCTCCTCTACCTCTTCATCATCAAACTTCACATCAATTACATTTTTTAGAGGTGTCTTGTCATACTCTGGAACCATAGGGAAGACGATAGCATCAACCTCTTGGTCAAGAATTAGAACATTGAACCCTTTCGCTTTGAACTTCTCTAAGATAGGGGAGTTTTTCAGGAGGTTCTCATCTTCACCTAAGATATAGTAAATCTCTTTCTGTTCCTCCTTCATACCCTCTTTGTATTCTTTTAAGGAAATATCATCTTTTTCAAGAGATTTGAATCTGAGTAAATCCAATATCTTGTCTCGATTGGCATAGTCGTTATATAGTCCCTCTTTGATGGTATTCCCAAACTCTTTATAGAATATCTGATATTTCTCACTATCTTTCTTAGCCAACTTTGCAAGTTCTGAAAGAATTTTCTTAACCGATGAGGTTTTTATCTTTTCTAAAATTCTGTTGTTTTGGAGAATTTCACGAGAGACATTTAGAGGCAAATCGGAGGAGTCGATAATACCGCGAACAAACCGCAAATAGGTAGGCAATAGCTCTTTTTCACCATCTGAAATAAAAACTCTATTGATATACAATTTCAAACCACTTTCCCAATCGGCTCTATACAGGTCGATAGGAGCTTTCTTAGGAATATAGAAAAGGGTGGTATAGTCAAGAGTTCCCTCAACTCTTGTATGAATCCAGAATAGAGGCTCTTCCGAAGAGTGAGCTATCCCTTTATAAAACTCTCTATACTCCTCATCTGATATTTCGCTCTTGTTTCTTGTCCAGAGAGCAGAAGCCTTATTTATCTGTTCAAACTTCTTAACTTTCTTAGTCTCTTTCTTCTCTTCATCTGTCTCATCAGTTTCATATACCTCTTTTTCTAAAAAGATAGGAAAAGAGATATGGTTAGAGTATTTTTTGACAATATCTTCAATTGTCAATTCAGATAGATACTGCTCTGCTTCTGGTCGGACAAATAGAGTGATTTCAGTTCCGTGTCCCTCTTTTACAGATTCAATAATTTCATACTCTCCATCACCGCTACTAATCCATTTGAAAGCTCTATCTTCACCAGCCTTCTTAGTTAAAACCTCAACTTTTTCAGCAACCATAAAAGAGGAGTAGAACCCAACCCCAAACTGCCCTATCAATTGGGAATCTTTTTTATTATCTCCGCTAAGTTGTTCGATAAATGCCTTAGTTCCACTCTTCGCAATTGTTCCTAAGTTTTCAACCAAATCCTCATCGTTCATACCTATTCCATTATCGGAAATCACCAGCTTTTTAGATTCCTTATCTATCCGAATCTCAATTCTAGGTTGGAACTCTATATCTCTATATTTGTCGTCTCTAATAGTTAGCAGTTTCAATTTATCAATTGCATCAGAAGCATTGGAAATCAGTTCTCTCAAAAATATATCTTTGTTGGAATAGAGAGAGTGAATCATCAAATCCAAAAGTTGTTTTATCTCTGTTTGAAATTGGTGTTTTGCCAATTGACAACCTCCCAAAAAAAATAGTTGATGAAATTGTATCAAAAAAGTTTAGTGAGATATACTAAGGGTGTGGAGAAATATTGATACAGATGAGGTTGTTTATCTATTTACATCGAATTATCCAACTACCATCAAGCTCCTTAGGTAGTATCAAAGTTTGGA
>DTUW01000062.1 GCA_012963895.1 Campylobacterales bacterium
TGGATACCTGCTGATAAACGGAGAGTTGCCCAAAAAAGATCAACTGGAAAATTTAAAAAACCAGAAGGTTGCCCAAAGACAACGAGTAAGAAAGTGATAAATATCTACCATATCGAAAAGTCCAATTTAGTAAATGGAAATGGTAACCGTTTTGTAGTTTGGGTTCAAGGGTGTAGCTTAGGTTGTCCCGGTTGTTGGAATGTTGAGACTTGGGATAGTTCTCCAAATATTCTATTATCGGCTGATGATATATTCTCTCAGATACCTGAAAATTGTGAAGGGGTTACCTTTACAGGGGGTGAGCCTTTTCAACAGGACAGGGAATTAGTTCCATTAGCTAAGTTGATAAAGGAGAGGGGGCTATCTCTCCAAGTCTTTACGGGGTATCGTCTCGATGAGGTTGAAAACTCTCCGCTATTGCCATATGTTGATATTTTGGTGGCTGGACGATATGGAGAGGAGCAGAAGATATATAATTTTAGTTCGGATAGTTGGGAGTTTGATAGGGATATTGAGGTTGATATTGATGAAGATGGAAACCTAACTATCACAGGCTATCCAAGTAATAAATTTTTAAAGGATTTGAAATGAGTAGAGTTGTGAAAATTGTTGGAAAAGTGAAAATAGAGAATTTAGAATTAGCCGAAGAGGCTATTAGAGAGAGTGGAATATCAGGGGTTACGATAAAAAATGGTCAATTTGTTTTTGAAGGGTATGACTATTACGATGGTGTTGGCAAAGAGTCGGATATTGCAAAAATTGAGAAGATTTACCAGAAAAAGTGGAATGACCATCTCAAAGAGTTGGAGGAGCAGGAGAGAAGACGAATAGAGGAGGAAAAGAGAAAATTTAGAGAGGAGCAATTAGCTAAGGTTATGGAGAATGCTAAAAAGCACGGATACAAATTGAAAAAGGAAGTTAGAGAAGATAACACCATCAAAATAGTTTTAGAAAGAAGAGTTTATTAGGAGGGAAAAGATGGCAGATTTTGAGATGATAAGTCCATATTTAGCAGAAGAGATTGAATCAGAAGAGGTTATCAGAATACAGCTCCATTTTCCGGAGAAGAAAATTCAGGAGCTATACAATTTATCTATTGAAGAGTTAGCGAATGAATATTTTGAGCGGGGCGATGTTCAAAAAGGGGGATTATGGAGAGAAGAGAGAAGAATTCCAACCCAATTTTTTAAAATCTCAATATTAGACAATGAATATATAGGGTTCAAGTTTCCGGAATTTTTTCAAGAGGTCTTTATTGGAAAGTTTGCAAGTAAGAGCGATGGACGGAAAGAATTACATTTTTTCGAAATTGTTGATATTGGAAAATTCGATTTAGGAGAACCTTTCTATCAAGATAGAGCGATTGTAGAGGTGAATTACTCTTATGAAGGTAATAACAATAGGTTTTATAAAGATGTCTATCCGAAATATGAAAATAGTAAGAGTTTTAAAATTCAGCTATCCAGTTTATTAGAAAAGATAGCAATACTCGAAAAGCAGAATAGAGAACTGAAACATATACTATTAGATTTAGAGACTATGAATATTGCAAATGAGACTACAAACAAAGTTGAAGACCATATCAAAACTTATCAAGTTGAATTAGAACCAGAAAAAAGACCTATTAACTATTTTATATGGCACGGAAATATTGAGCATGAAATTGATGCAATAGATTTAGAAGGGGCTAAAAAGTTATATCCGCAAGATGAGTTTGAGACAGATGAAGAGTATGAGCAGAGACTTAAACAAGGAGATTTCTTAGATAAATGGCTTGGAAAACAGACCGTTTCGATGAAATACAATGTAAATATTGAGCAGTTCAAAGTTAGTATCGAAAATAGATGGGGGAAATTGTTGGAATTTGATATTGCAGTTCCAAGAGCAGGAGGAGTTGCAAAAGGTTTCAAAGAGAATATTAAGAGTTTCGATATTTATTGTGAAGAACAAGAGGGTAAGCTTATTGCAGTTCGGGCAGAAGCGGAATACAATGGAGAGGTCTATTCAACCGATTTGGATAATATTTGGATAGAAAAGATAGTTCAAAAAATAGCCCAATGGTC
>DTUW01000063.1 GCA_012963895.1 Campylobacterales bacterium
GAATGGTGGAACTTCTGCGAATGGCGGAACTTCTGGAAAAGAAGAGAAATATTTAGAAAGACCATTTTACAGAGTAGCAACTCTTGCAGGTGAAAGAGATATTGGAGACCTTGCAACTATCATTGGTTCATATATCTTCGAAAATAACGAAAAAGAGAGCCTAAATTTTCCTAGTGATTGGAAAGTTGTAGGAGCTGAACAAGGTGTAACAAGTGGGGCTATTTTAGACCTAAATTACACAATGGAAGATAATTCCACCAAAGAAGTTAGGCTAATTGAAGTTTATAACCAAGCCTATTCTAATATAGCTAAGCTCTACCAGATAGCCGTTCATACTGATGGAAATAATACATATGTTGATATTTTCAATCCAATTGGGGTAAATGAAATCTTCAAACAGAACCAATCAGAGACAACACTAACAGCTATCAGAAACGAATTGGTTGAAATGGTTGAAAATAGCTTAGGTGAAGCTAGTCAAACTTTCACAGAAAATAACCTAACTTTTGGACCTCAATATAGTGAAGATGATATAAATTTTGCCACACCTCAACCACTCACTGTAATATCTTACAAACACAAAGACACACGAGACAACAGCCCTTTTACAAAAGAAGATTTAGAAGCATTGACAGACAGAATATCATATAAATTGACAGACGGAGACCCTGAAACCTCCAACGGCTGGGTTTCAGTGCGAAATGATAAGGTAACCCTTGACGATGGAACTATTGTAATTGAAGCCTATTCACCGAAATATGTAACCAATTGCACCCATACATCTCAATTCAACTATTTCAAGGGTCTGCCAACTTCTATCTATGTCAATTTGACCGATAACAACCAAACTATCCAAGTTTCATATATTAATCCTGACTATATTCGCAAATTGATGGATAGCAATTCCACCTCATCGACTTCACAAGAGATACAGAATATTGTTGAAAGTAGTTTCAAAGATGTTGGAATTGATGTGAGAAACGATGATGTTCCTCCTCCTGTCCCAGAACAATTTGGACAAGATGCAAATACTTCACAAGTTCCAACCCCAAACGAAAACAGCTAGTTTTACCTAATCTCCTGTTGCTCACAAACACAAGGAATAAAGATGGAGAAGACCGCTCCATCTTCCTTGTTTCTTAGCTCCAATCTCCCTTTCATGTTATCTTCAATAATGGTTTTTGACATATACAATCCGATACCTGTTCCCTTATTCCCCTCTTTGGTGGTGAAATAGGGTTCAAATATCTTATCCTTTATCTCCTCTGGGACACCTCCCCCGTTATCTTCAACTCTAACCTCCCTATACTCCTCTTCACTAGTTGGGAGAATAGATATTTTTATCTCTCCTTGCCCGTCAGTTCTATTGCTCAAAATTGCATCTTTCGCATTATTGGTCAAATTCAATATTACCTGCTTGAACTCATTTGGATAACCCATGACGGTATAGTTTTCACCCGTAACAGAGATTTTGATATTTTTGTTTTTCAGTTGTGCAGAGACAATTTGGAGAATTTCCTCCACTGCATCTCTCAATTTGAAAGGCTCTTTTTGCTTACTCGGTTTAAAGAAATTTCTAAAATCGTCTATCGTCTTAGACATGAAGGAGATATTTTCCATAGCCAATTTTGTAAAGTCCTGAATATATTTCTCATCAAGTTCCCCCCAAATATATGCCTCCTCTATATCTTGAATAGCGAGGGCTAATGTGTTTAGAGGTTGTCTCCATTGATGGGCAATATTTCCTAACATATCCCCCATAGCAGCCAGTTTAGACTGCTGGATAAGTAATTGGTCTTTTTCTAAATTTTTCTTTACCTCCTCTTTTACTCTTAGTTCCAATTCTTTATTCAATTTTTCCAATTTTCTATTTAGCTCCTCTATCTGCTTAGTTCTCTCTGCATTGAGCCTTTCGGCTTCAACCCTTTCGGTAATATCTTGGAACATAATTAGCAGATGAGGTTTATGTTTTATCATCAACTTACCGGCACTAATCTCAACAGGGACACTTTTTCCAACCGAATTGACAAAGACATCATCAAAGGAAATTTTTTCGTTACTATCGATAATTCTGACTTTCAAATCTTCAAATGAACATTTACTAAATGATTTGAGAAGCTTACGAGCCTCCATATTTAGAAAATTTTCTCTCTTATATTCCAATACATCACAAGCAAACTGATTAACATCTTTGATAATTCCATCTAGTCCAATAATTATCAACCCATAGGGTAGCTGTTCAACTAACCCCTTAAATCTACTCTCCCCCTCCTGTTCTATATTTTTATATAACTCTCTCAACTCTTGGGTATTGATGCTAATAGTATCGTCGAGTAATTTTCTCTCTTTGTCAAATTCAATATATGTCTCTTCTACAAGTTTTAAAAGCTGTTTAGCCTTCTCTGGTAGATTGGAAATATCTCCACCATTGCCAAAAACTCTGTTTATTTGTCTTCTTAAAAGTCGATGCATCTACTTCTCCTGAATTAGTGTAAGTGTCATAGTCTGATTATGAAAACGGCAATTTTTCAACTCTTTCGAAAATGGGGCTATCTCTCCATATGAATAGAATCCCGTTATCTCAACCTCATCACCTACATGCTCCAATAGAACCGATAGCTCCTCTTCTGTAAGCTGGTTGAGAACCAATCTCCGACCAATGCAACTTACAGCTAAACAGTAACTAGGGATATTAGAAGGTTGAAACCCTGTCATTTTAATAGCATTTTCAGAACCATCGATAAGACCATCAATATTGGTTTTCATAAGTCTTGCCATAGCTCCTTCTGGAACATCTCCAACAAAAGTTAAACTTTTTTCCTCTTCATTTATTGCCATAAGAGTTCTAATTACAGGTTTAGAGTTCTCTATATCTCCATCTTCCCAAACATTTAGAGGAAATCTAAGACCACCTACTGGTAAATCTTTTTGAAAATCTCCAAGATATTTTTTATATAAGTCCAATGCAGGTTTTCCATCTATCTCATAGACTATATTACCGCTCGACTTAGTAATAACCCTCTCAATTCCGAAATCGTCCCAACCAGAATCAGAGCCGTAAAAAGTATCAATATCTCCATAAAATCCGATACCGATAGCTAAAAGTTTTTTAGCTGGTCTATCTGCAATCACATAGGCATGACTAAAATTACGAGTTTCTTCTGCAAGAATACCCCCAGAAATTGGAATTTTGCTATCTGTTTCTGAATTTAGCCCCTTTACAAACTCTGAACCGTTGATATTGATTGTGTCGGATAGGACTACAATATGTCTCAAATCTTCGTCCATAAGTTGCTGAACTATATTTTTTCCAATCTCGAAACTTTTACTAATATCCTCCAATTTTGCGACAGCCAATTTCACTCTGCTTTTTTCAAGTTGGAGAGCCGATGCCACTACTCCGCTATCAAATATCTCATCTCTGTATATCGTCCCTGCTGAACTCCCACCAACTAATATAGCATTTGGATATAGCTCCCGAATTCCATCAAAATAGAGATTTTCTCGTATCTCTTTCGCAACCCCAAACAGAAAAACAATATCTACATTTTCCCTATTCTCTATATTCTCTTTTCGAAACTGCCACCCAGTCTCTCTACTCCAAAATAGACTATCTATTTTCAATAACCGCTCCTAAATTTTGCTATTGGAAAAATTCTACCAAACCAACTCGATAGAATTTCGACATCAAATTTAGGAGCGAAATAGATGGATTACAAAGAGACCCTACTACTACCAAAAACAGATTTCCCAATGAGGGGAAACCTCCCAAAAAATGAACCTCATCGATATAAAAAGTGGTTTGAAAAAGATGTATATAGCAAAATGAAAAAACGGAGAGAGTTTGCTGAAAAGAGCTTCACCCTCCACGATGGTCCTCCATATGCAAATGGAGATATACATATAGGACATGCACTCAACAAAATTCTAAAAGACATAATTACAAAATTTCACTATTTCAATGGTGAAAAGGTGCGATTTACTCCGGGTTGGGATTGCCATGGGCTTCCAATAGAACAGCAGGTAGAGAAAAAACTAGGAGGTAAAGCGAAAAAAGAGGAGAAGACAACCGAAGAGATTCGCCAACTATGTAGAGAACATGCATCTAAATATATCAATATCCAAAAAGAGGGGTTCAAATCTCTTGGGGTGATAGCCGACTGGGACAATCCATATTTGACGATGGATTATAAATTTGAAGCTAACATATATAGAACCCTGATAGAGATAGCAAAAAAAGGGCTATTAGTTGAAAGAAGTAAGCCGGTCTATTGGTCTTGGGCTGAACGGACGGCACTTGCTGAGGCAGAAGTTGAATATCAGGATAAGGTATCTGATTCTATATATGTAGCTTTCAAACTCTCTCCAAAAAGTGAAGAGCAGTTAGGGTTTGGAGGCTCTATTATTATTTGGACGACCACCCCTTGGACACTCCCAGCAAATGTTGGGATTGCTCTAAATCCGAATGAAATATATGTTCTTACAGAAGATGGGTATATTGTAGCTAAGAAACTTTTAGAAAATTTAGCCGATGAGGTGGGCATATCTTCTAATGTGGTTCGAGAAATTGAAGCTAAAACCCTTGAAAACCTCATCGCTATCAATCCACTCAACAATAGAGAGAGCCGAATAGTCTTAGGCGAACATGTCTCTATGGATAATGGAACGGGGGCAGTCCATACCGCACCGGGACACGGAGAAGATGACTATATAGTTGGTTTGAAATATGGATTACCTGTAATTATGCCGGTTGATGAGACTGGGAAATATGATGAAACCGTAATTAGAGAGAAGCTATTCCCAAATCCTGAGGAGTGGGTTGGAAAACATATCATGAAAGTAAATGGGGAAATTTTGGAACTTCTCGGCGATGCTCTTCTAAAAGCTACCAAGATAACCCACTCATACCCTCACTGTTGGAGGTCTCACACTCCACTAATTTTCCGAGCTACTAAACAGTGGTTTATCGCCATGGATAGCGATGTGAAATTGAGAGATACTGCACTATCTGAAATCGAAAAGACCAAATTTATTCCTGCAACAGGTAGAAATAGAATCGGTTCAATGGTTGAGGGTCGTCCAGATTGGTGTATCTCTCGACAGAGAGATTGGGGAGTGCCTATCGCTCTATTTAGAGATAAGAGAACGGGAGAGGTGATATTAGATGAAAAGGTTCTAAATTTTATAGCTATGATTTTTGAGAGAGAAGGAACAGATGTTTGGTATAGCAAACCGATAGAGTATTTCATCAATCCTGCAAGTGGTCTCAATCCGGAACACCTCGAAAAAGTAACCGATATTTTAGATGTCTGGTTTGACTCTGGCTCTACTTGGTTTGCTGTTCTTGAAAGTCGCAACTATGATAGTGGCAAGTATCCAGCCGATTTATATCTTGAAGGTTCAGACCAACATAGAGGTTGGTTCCAGAGTTCATTACTTCTAAGTTGTGCAGTGAAGGGGAAAGCTCCATACCGTTCAGTTCTCACTCACGGATTTACGGTAGATGCAAAAGGGGAAAAGATGTCCAAATCAAAAGGAAATGTCATCGCCCCTAATAAGGTTGTGAAGCAGTTTGGTAGTGAGATTTTGAGACTATGGGTAGCTACTTCTGATTACCAAAATGATTTGAAGATTTCAGATGGAATTTTGAAACAGACAGCAGAACAATATAAGAAACTTAGAAATACTTTCAGATTTCTATTGGCAAATATCAACGATATTGAAAACTTTGTAGAGCTTTCTAAACTCTCTATATTGGATAGATGGATACTCTCCAAAGCGGGGGAAGTTTTCGAAAGTGTCCATAGAAACTTTGCAAATTACGATTTTGCTAAGGGATTTGCTATTTTGAATAATTTTATTGTCAATCAACTTAGCGGTATCTACTTAGATAGTTGTAAAGATAGGCTATATTGCGATGGAAAAGAGGATATTCATCGACGAGCTAGTCAAACCACTATGGCATATATCCTCCAATCTCTCATTGGACTTATCGCCCCTATCCTAACCTATACCGCAGACGAGATTTTGGAGTATGCTCCATCTCTAATTAGAGGAGACAAAGAGGATATTTTTGACTTCGAATATATTCCAGTTCCTAAGGTTGAGAATGAATTTGATGAGAGCTATCTCCTTGAAGTTAGGGAGAAACTAAATAGTATTGTGGATAGGTTGAAAAAGGAGAAAGAGATTAGAAACTCCTTAGAAGTAGTATTAGTTACTAATAGCTCCACTATCCTCAACCTCGACAGAACAGAAATGGAGGACTTTTTCCTAGTAAGCGAAATAGTGGAAAATGGAACGGGGGATAGTTTTGGAACTTTCCAAGTTGCTAATGATACTTTTTCAGTTGTAAAAGCCCCTAAATATCGATGTCCTCGATGTTGGAGATATAAATCTGAAAAAGAAGAGGGGCTATGTGATAGATGTGATGAGGTGGTAAATGGTTGATTTCAGCCAACCTGTTTCGCTCTCATTCATATTCGAAACTATCGGGGTGATTATCACCCTCTCCCTTATTGGGGTTGGGCTAGTGAAGTTGGGAAAAAAGAGATAGCTATCTGGTGAATCTATATTCTTTCTCTTCCCAATCTTCTGTCCCAAGTTCTCTCTCAAACATCTTTACTATATATCTATCTGTCTCTATATCCAATAGAGCCATTTGACTAAATGGCATATTTCGAGCTATCACTTCGCCCGGATTGAGGTATAGAGTTCCCTTTTCAAATTGGACATGCCTAATATGGGTATGTCCATAGATAACCACATCACTATCAGGGGTCATATAGTAAGGGTGGTGCATCAATTTGAATGTTGTCTCCCCTATTTTGAAATAGTGAGGCTCTTGAACCAAATTGAAATCGTTATGGAACTTCAAAAGTTTTCTATCATTGTTTCCATAGACCGCTATATAGACTATCTTTTTACTCTCCAAATAGTCTAATAGTTCAAATCGAACTATATCCCCCGCATGGATAATATATTCAGCTCCATTTTTTATCAGAAAATCGACCGCCTTTTTAGCTCTACCCAATTTTTTGTGGGTATCGGCGATTACTCCAACCTTCATGTTTCTCCTTTTGGTTTGGACCTAGATGAAAATCTACACTTTGGATACTCTTCACATCGATAATATGGCTTTTTGGTGTGGGTATATTCTATTACCCTTTTTCCACATTTTGGACAATTCACCTCATCGAGATATTTTGGATTTTTCGGTCTCGTGTATCTACATTTTGGAAAACTACTACAAGCTAAAAACTCTCCATTTTTCCCCTCTTTAATAGCGAGAGGTGAGCCACATATAGGACACTTTTCATCAGATAGCTTTACCTCTTTCCGTTTTATAGGGGTTCCATCGATGTTTTCCATATATCTACATTTTGGATAACTGCTACAACCTATAAACTCTCCATATCGCCCTTTTCGTTTAACCAACTCACTCCCACACTCTGGACACTCTCTACCAACAGGGGTAGCACTTTTCAAGCTCTTGATTTCCTTTTTCCCCTTCTCTATCTGTTGAATAAATGGAAAATAGAAATCCAATAGAACTTTTTGCCAATCCTCTTTACCCTCAGCAATGGAATCTAGTGTCTCCTCCATCTTAGCGGTAAAACTCTTATCCACTATATTTGGAAAGTGCTTTTCAAGAATTTCAGTAACTGTAAAAGCTATCTCTGTTGGGGTTATCTGTTTCTTCTCTATCGATATATATCTTCTATCCACAAGGGTAGAGATAGTTGGGGCATATGTTGAAGGTCGTCCAATTCCTAGGCTTTCTAACTTTTTGACTAATCCAGCTTCTGAATAGCGATGAGGTGGCTCGGTCCATTTCTGTAACTTTTGGACATGTTGCAAAATGAGCCTATCTCCAACCTTGAAGTCAGGAACTATCCTATCTCTATTCTCCAATTTAGAAAAGAGATAGAACCCGTCAAATTCCAAAGTCCTACCCTGAATTTTGAATCTTGCCCCCTGTTCGCCTTTAACAAAAATGGTAGTAGTATGGAAAATAGCATTAGAGGTTTGAGATGCCATAAATCTATTGTAGATAAGTCTATACAACTTAGCCAAATCACTATCTAAGAATTTATCAACCTCATCGGGAGCTAATTCCACTATTGTAGGACGGATAGCCTCGTGAGCCTCTTGAGCCCCTTTCGATTTAGAGGAGTATTTCCTAATCCCTTGAATATATTTTTTTCCCTGTTTGCTCTCTATCTGTTGTAGAGCCTTTTTAGTTGCCTCTTCTGAAAGATTGAGGGAATCGGTTCTCATGTAGGTAATTAGTCCGGACTTTTTAC
>DTUW01000064.1 GCA_012963895.1 Campylobacterales bacterium
TCCGATTTCGGGATACCGAAAGGTATTTTGTTTGGCCTAGTCCGATTTCGGGACACAGAAAGATATTAGGTGTTGTATCTGATATAGTTCTATCCAAAAAGCAAGGAGAAGAGAGATGAAATTTAGCGGTTCAAATGTTTTGATTACAGGGGCAAGTCGTGGGATAGGAGCAGAGATAGCTCGAACACTTGCCGAATATGGTTTAAAGGTATGGATAAATTATAGAAGCGGAGCAGAAGAGGCAGACAAGTTGCATCAAGAGCTACAAGAGAAGGGATTGAAAAGTGCTGTTATCGGTTTCGATGTTAGTAAAGAAGATGAATTTATCAAAGGGATAAAAACTATTATCGACTCTGATGGAGAACTTAGCTACCTTGTAAATAATGCAGGAATTACAAAAGATAAGTTAGCTATTAGAATGAAGGGAGAGGAGTTCGATGAGGTTGTTAGGGTAAATCTGAACTCAACCTTTTACGGCTGTCGTGAAGCTTTGAAAGCGATGAATAAAAAGAGATTTGGAGCGGTTGTCAATATCTCCTCAATAGTTGGAGAGAGAGGAAATGGCGGACAAACCAACTATTCAGCTTCAAAAGGCGGAATTATTGCAATGACTAAGAGTTTTGCAATTGAAGGGGCTGGACGAGGAATAAGATTCAATGCTGTTACACCCGGATTTATTGAAACAGACATGACAGCCGGATTGAAAGATGAGATAAAAGAGAGCTATATCTCCAATATCCCATTGAGAAGATTTGGGAAACCTCGTGAAGTTGCCGAAGCGGTAGCATTTCTATTAAGTGATGGAGCTGGATATATTACCGGTGAAGTATTAAGAGTAAATGGAGGACTATATACCTAAATGGTAACTATCGATATAGTAGCCCTAATTACAATTGCATTTTTCGGAAGTGTCGGACACTGCACAGGTATGTGCGGTGGATTTGTAGTAGCTTATACAAGTTCAAAGATAGAACCTACTTGGAGAAAGGTATATCAAGCCGTTGCCCACTTCTTATACAATATCGGACGAGTAACCTCCTATACTATTATGGGAGCTGTTTTCGGATTACTCGGTAGTATAGTTTCTGTAACTATGGCTGTCAAAGGGTGGCTATTTCTATTTATCGGTCTAATTATGGTTCTAATGGGCTTTTCTCTTATGGGAAAAGTGAAATTTATGACCTACCTTGAAAGTTCTATTGCCCAAACTCCATTTTTTAAAACTATTTTCCAAAAGCTCTTTGGTTCTCAAACTCTGATTAGTTTCTATCTGCTTGGAGTTTTGAACGGATTTATCCCGTGTGGCTTTGTCTATTTCTTTCTCGCTGGGGCGGTAGCTACTGCTTCACCAATTGATGGAGCTATCCTAATGTTTCTATTTGGAATAGCCACTATCCCTATTCTATTTCTAATAGGGTTTGTAGTCTCTCTATTGGAGAGTGGAAAATTTAGAAAAAGAATGGTTCAGATTTCAGGGGTATTGGTAATTCTCTTTGGGCTTTGGACAATCTTTAAAGCTTCAATGTTAATATCTGGTCATAAACCTATGAAAGGCATGGGAGTATCTATCAATAGTATAGTGAAACAGGAGCAATGAAAAAGATAGCTATTATTGGCAAACCAAATGTTGGAAAAAGTTCCCTTTTTAATCGTCTTATTAAAGAGAGAGATGCTATTACCTCAGAGGTAGCAGGGACTACTCGCGATTTTAAAAAAAGGGTCATATCGATAGAGGATAGAGAGGCTCTACTAATTGATACTGGCGGATTGGATTCCACCTCATCTCAGCTATTCCAAAACGTAACAGAGCAGTCTCTCAAAATGGCTGAGCAGTCGGATATTATCATCTACATGGTTGATGGTCGATTGCTCCCAGACGATGAGGATAGAAGACTATTTCACCGCCTCCAAAAGAGTGGAAAAAAGATAGCCTTAGTTGTGAATAAGTTGGATAATGAGAAATTGGAGGAGGCTATATGGGAATTCTACTCCTTTGGGGTTGAGGAGATATTCCCCCTCTCTATCTCTCACAATAGAAAAGTTTCCAGATTGGTTGAATGGATTAGAGACCAATTGGATTTACCATCAGAAGAGAGAGAAGAGCAGACAGAGACGACACAAGAGGAAATAGCAGTATCTATTATTGGTCGGGTAAATGTTGGAAAAAGTTCATTACTCAATGCACTTATAAAATCTGATAGGGCAATTGTTAGCCCTGTGGCTGGAACGACGATAGACCCCATCGATGAGGTAATAGAGGTAGAGGGTCGAAAAATTCGATTTGTAGATACTGCTGGGATTAGAAGACGGGGCAAGATAGAGGGTATTGAAAAATATGCTCTTTTGAGAACTGAAAAAATGTTAGAGAGAAGTGATATAGCTCTCCTCGTTTTAGATGCATCGGAAGATTTTGCGGAACTCGATGAGAAGATAGGGGGATTAGTTGAAAAACATAGATTAGGGGTAGCGATAGTCTTGAATAAGTGGGATAAGCGGAAATATGAATATAGTGAAGCTATCCAACTTGTTAGGGATAAATTCAAATTCCTCTATTTTGCTCCAATAATTACCGTTTCAGCTCTCACATATCAAAGGGTTCATAAAATATATGACCTCATCGTTAGAATTTACCAGAATTACAGTCGTCGTATTCCAACATCTCAAATCAATAGAGTTATTGAAGATGCAATTTTGAGACATTCGCTACCAGCTCCAAAAGGGCGAGTTTTAAAAATATACTATGCAACCCAATTCGATACCTCTCCTCCCCAATTTGCCCTAATTATGAACCGCCCTAAGCTACTCCATTTCAGTTATAAAAGGTATTTGATAAATAGGATTCGAGATGAATTCGACTTCGAAGGTTCGCCTATTGTTCTAATTGCAAAAGGGAAAAACAGGGGAGAGAGAGAAGAGATAGAGAGTGATGAGGTTGAAGATGGTTGAGATAGATGATAAGAGATTGAAGGAGCTTTTAAGAAACCACGAGAAAAACCTATCAACTATCAATATTATGTTGAAAAATAGGCTAATTACTAAGGAGAGGCTTCACCGCTTTATTGCTAATAGTATTATCGATGGTGAAATATCAATTAGTGAAATCAAAAATTACCCCTTTATAGATAGAGATGAGATTCTAAAACTTGTCTCCTCCCATCTCGGATATAGATATATAGATTTAGATGTTCTCGATTTCAACTATAAATTTGCTTTGAAATTCCCTTTCCAACGGATAGTGAAATACAACATATTACCGATAGAGGAGGAGAAAAATAGTATAGTCGTAGCATTTTCAGACCCGTTAGATGTTGAGGCAAAAGATTTCCTAGTTAGGACGACTAATAAAGAACTTACCATATTGGTAGCCCTTGAAGAGCAGATAAAAGAGTATCTCAAAAAACTTGAAGTTGAAAAGGGGATGAGAGATGTCATCTCCAAAATTAGAAGAAATCTCAATAGTAGTGATGAAGAGGGTGGCTCAGCTATATTAGAGCTAATAGAACTGATTGTAAAAACATCTATCAACATGAGAAGTTCAGATATTCATATAGAACCGAGTGAGCATAGCTGTATTATTCGTAACCGGGTCGATGGAGTTCTAATTAGGAGTTTTCTATTTGAGAGAGATATATATGCCCCTCTCGCTTCAAGAATAAAGCTATTGGCTGGTCTGGATATTGCAGAGAAGCGACTACCACAAGATGGACGGTTCAACTATAAGATAGAGAATATCAACTATGATTTTCGGGTCTCTACCCTCCCTATTGTCGATGGAGAATCTATTGTAATTAGGATATTGGATTCCACAAAAGCCACTATTAGCCTTAGTGAGACTGGAATGAGTTCCGAAAACTATCAACGATTTTTTAGAGCCTTGAAATCCTCTTATGGAATTGTCTTAGTAACTGGACCAACTGGGAGCGGAAAGACCACCACCCTATATGGTGCTTTGAATGAGATAAAGAGTGTAAAAGATAAGATAATTACCGTTGAAGACCCAGTAGAGTATCAGGTGGATATGATTCAGCAGGTCAATGTGAATAAAAAAGCGGGATTGGATTTCGCAAACACCCTTAGAGCTATCCTAAGACAGGACCCGGATAAGATAATGATAGGAGAGATTCGAGACCAAGAGACTCTAAAAATTGCAATTGAGGCAGCTCTCACAGGTCATCTGGTTCTATCTACTCTGCATACTAATAATGCTATTAGCTCTATTACCAGAATGTTGGATATGGGAATAGAACCCTATCTACTCGGTGGGGCAATCATTGCAATTCAAGCTCAAAGATTGGTAAGGAAAATATGTCCAAAGTGCAAAAGAGAGATAAAGGTAGATACCTCATCACTAAATCCCAAAGTGGCATCTTTACTGCCAGAAGATGAATTCACTTTCTATAAAGGTGAAGGGTGTAGCTCCTGCTCCTTTACCGGCTATCTCGGTAGAGAGATGATATGTGAAGTTTTAGAAATTACCGACAAAATGGCATCTATGATAAGTGCAAACGAACCGAGAGAGAAGGTATTAGAGGAGGCTATCAATAGCTACGGATTCCGTTCTATGTTGGAGGTAGGATTGGAGAAGGCTCTAAAAGGAGTTACAACCCTCGATGAGGTGCTAAGAGTTACGAAATCGTAAAAGAAGAGATAGGAATTTCTCCAAATCCTCCAAAGATACTCCAACTCTTGGAATTACTCTAAGTAGAGCCTTTTCAACCGTTGGAGGTCGGATAGCCCCTACAATAAACTCCTCTTTTTCTAAGTTATCCCTAATCTCTATTACTCTTCTGTTGTCTCCAATTTCGATTGGATATATCAGCCCCTCCTTTTGGAGGTTGCAATATCTACTAAATAGCTCCTTTCTCTCATCTATCTTTTTCCTAAAACTCTCTCTATTTTCTAAAATATAGGAGATTGAGAAGTGAGCCAATAGAGTATCGAAAAGGGATAGAGCGGTGGAGTATATCACCGGTTTAGCCCTATTTTCCAAAAATGAGACTATCTCATTAGAAGCTAATATATATGCTCCATAGCTTCCCACCGCCTTTCCAAGTGTTCCCATTTTGATATGGTTGGGTTGAGGTTTGATATTGAAATAGTCAAATACCCCCAATAGATTATCTCCAACCACTCCAAAGCTATGGGCTTCATCGACTATCAAGATAGCTCCGTATCTATCTACTACATCGAAAATATCCCTATTTGCAATATCCCCGCTCATAGAATATATTCCCTCAATAGCCACTATTCTTCTTTTTGCCTTGGAGTTTCTTAGTAACTTTTCCAGCTCTTCTGGTGAATTGTGGGGGAATATATGGACTTGGTTTTTTTTGAGAAGTCGAGTGGCAACCATTCCACTTGCATGGTATTCGCTATCTAAGAATAGCTCATCTCCACTCCTAATCAGTGCCTCTATTAGTCCAAAATTTGCCAGAAATCCGCTACCAACTACGATAGCAGATTCGAACTGATGGATTTCAGATAGAAGTCTCTCAAAGTTGTAATGGATTTCATGGTAGCCATTTACCAACATTGAAGCTTTGGGGGAGAACTGCCCTATCTCTCGGAGTTTGGCAACAGTTCTTTCAAAAGGGATTGGGTTTTCTGAAATGGATAGATAGTCGTTAGATGCTAAATCGATGAGGTTTGAACCAAATAGTCTCCTCGTTCGAAACCTATTCCGTTTAGTAATAGTTTCAAGTTCTTGGGAGTAAAAATTCACCTTTTCTCTTCTACTTCTAATTCTATATCTATGTCATATATATTCTGTTTGTTTTGTAGTTGTTTTCTCTCTCCAACTTCCATATATTTGTATTGCATAACTTCTATATTGAGAGTTTCGATTTCGCTTTCCAGTTTTGCTATTTTCTCTTTAAGTCGTAGGATAATATCGACTCCCGCAAGATTTACCCCCAAATCTCTTGTAAGTCGTAATATCATTCTAACTTTATCGATATCTCTTTGGGAATAAAGCCTCATTCGCCCCTCAGTTCTTGAAGGGGTAATTAGCCCCTCTCTCTCATATTGTCGCAAAGTCTGAGGGTGAATATTCAACATCTTTGAAACTACACTAATTAGATATACCGGTTCATCATAGTTATGCATCTACAACCCTTTTGGCAATTTTTCTCTCATGATTGTAACCAATTCAGGGTCTAATTGCTCTATCTTTGGAATTGCTATATTTACTTTTAGATAGAGATGTCCAGTCTGTTTAGTTTTTCGATTAAATAGACCTTGATTTTTGATTCTAAATCTTTGTCCCTGTTGGACACCCGCCGGAATTTTGAGTCTTTTCGTTCCGGTCAAAGTATCGACCTCCACATTTCCGCCAAAAAGTGCAGTGTATAGGGAGATGGTAAATTCCTTAGTAATGTTGTCTCCATCTACTTCATATTCTGGGTGAGGTTGAACCCGAACAGTTAGATATAGGTCTCCTGTTCGTCCTCCACTCTTTCTACCTCGTCCCTTCAATCTCAATTTTTCACCATCTCTAATCCCTTTTGGGATATTGATTTCTAGTGTCTCTCCATTATCGAGGTATATTTTCTCTTTCTCTCCAAGTAGGGCAGTTCTAAAAGTAATATAGATACTTTTTTCAATATCTAAATTCGGCTCTTGATAGAAACCTCCTCCAAATCCTCCATAGCTTCCAAATCCGCCACTATGAAATCTATCTCCAAAAAAGTTTTTAAGTATCTCATCAAAGTCTATATTGCCCTGATAGCTTCTTGAAAAGTCTTGGAAATTCTGATTTCCAAATATTGCATCTCCAAACTGGTCATATTTAGCCCTCTTTTCCTCATCGCTCAAAATCTCATATGCACTATTTATCTCTTTGAACTTCTCTTCTGCTTCTGGGGACTTATTCACATCTGGATGGTATTTCCGTGCAAGTTTTCTATATGCTTTTTTAATTTCGCTTTGAGTTGCATTCTTATCAACTCCCAAAATATCATATAAACTTTTACTCATTTCTCCACCCTGTTTTTAGTCGAATTATATCTAAAAAATTGAGTGTGATATTATCAAGGTTTAATTAATATCTTTTTCAATTCCTCCAATATCTCCTTAGGTATATATTTGGATATATATTCGAAATCACTAATATTTTCTCTAAGTTTTGTAGAGCTAATCTCTTCTTCTATCTCCAATTTTCGGAAATGGTTTGGAATATCTATTCCGTTTCGAGTAGCCACCACAAACTCCACCCTGCTTCTTATCTCTTCAAAGTCGTCCCATAGATGGAGTTTCTCTAAGTTGTCAGCTCCAATAATAAGGTAGATTTTTCTATATCTTTTGGAAAAGTGGCGAACTGTTTCGATAGTCTTGGTTGGGTATCCGTTATCGATTTCAAAACTTGAAACCTCAATTTTTGGATATTTTTGAAAAAGTTTTTTTAGTAGAAAAAGTCTATCTTTTGGAGAGAAGAGGGGAGGGGGTTTCCAAGGGTTTTGGAAGTTGGGGATTACTATTAGTTTATCTATATCCAAATTTTCGATAGCTTTAATAGCTATCTGAAAGTGTCCTCGATGAGGTGGGTCAAACGACCCACCATAGATAGCAATATCTTCCATTCAAGAGATATTTACTATCTCAAAATTAGTTTTCCATTGGTGTTGTTGTATTCCCAATATTTACCTATGTATATCTCAGCTCCTGTATCTGTAACAACATTAGAGGCTGGACCAGTGTAATACATTTTTCCTGCTGATAGAGAACCATCTACCCCACTTCTGTTCCAATCTGAAAGTCCTTCTGGTTCAACTACAAGAGCGAAAGCCTTTCTATCCCCTCTACTTGTAGAAGTAGTGAAATTGTTATCGGTTGTAACTCCGGGAGTTTCGACATCAAGAGTTTCAGGATAGAGTTTTGAAGTGAAATAGACACGGGCAGTGTAGTCTGTTCCATTTTTATCTGTTAAAGTAATAGAAAAATTTTCGCCCCGTGTAACTCTTTTACCATGAAGCATAACAACACCTTGCCGAGCTACTCCAATAGTAGTTTTCTCATTGCTAATCAATGCATCATCTTGAATACTTGCAAATCTTGGAATAGCAGTCATTGCTAGAATACCTAGAATAACAATCACAAAAACAAGCTCAATCATACTAAATGCTCGTCTCATGCAAACCTCCTAACTTAGTTTATTGTTCAACTCTTGAAGTCGTTTAGTAACCTCATAGAGTTCATAGTTTTTATTGATATATGCTCCCAA